>JAGVMY010000179.1 GCA_020053565.1 Thermodesulfovibrionales bacterium | reverse complement strand
TCAGATGCAGAACAAGCATATCTTCTTAACTCATCACTGCCCCCCTCCCACCCCTCCCCCTTGAAGGGGGAGGGTAAGGGTGGGGGTGACTCATCACTTTACCTGTACCGGGGAAAAGGCTGTGACAGATGCAAGAGTAAGGGTTACATCGGGAGGACAGGAATATTCGAGCTGCTCATCATCGATAATGAAATAAGACATATGGTTACAGGTAAAATTGATTCGCAGAGCATAAAGAATGTTGCAATCTCAAGAGGCATGAAGACCCTGATGTCAGATGGTATTGAAAAGGTGTTAAAAGGTATCACTACACTTGAGGAGGTCCTGAGAGTTACACAGAAAGATACTATAGAGATATAAAATGACGATTTACGGATAGGCAACCATCATACCGAAATGAAAATTAAAATCTTTGAAATTCATTAATTTTGCATTTTACATTTTGCATTTTACATTGTAATTATGCCGATATTTCATTATAAGGGGTATAGAGCAGATGGCTCTAAGGCTACCGGCATTCTTAAGGCTGACGGGTTACAAGACGCTCTATCGAGCATTAAAGAACTCGGCATTTTTCCAAAAGAAGTCAATGAATACAGCCATCGAGAAAAAAGATGGTTTTTCCGCAGATCTGAGAGCACATTCCTTCCCTCAATAACGAGGCAACTATCAACGCTGATTTCATCAGGTGTGCCTTTAATGGATGCATTGAGGTCACTCTCTGAAGAACACAGAGGATTCTGGAGGGGTCTTCTCGTCACTGTGAGAGAGAAGGTTTCCGGTGGCACAAGCCTTTCCCGTGCACTTGAAGATTATCAAAATATTTTTCCTGAATTTTACAGAAACATGGTTGCAGCAGGAGAACAAAGCGGGACACTGGATAAGGTCCTCGCAAGGCTTGCAGACTTTCTCGAAAATCAGGCTTCAATCAGGGCAAAAATACGGATGTCCATGATATACCCAACGTTTATGATCTGTGTCGGGTTTGTTGTAATATCATTTCTCTTCACCTTTGTCATACCAAAAATAGTGAAGATATTCGAAGACACGAAAAGTGCATTGCCTACCATTACACTTATACTCATCGGCTTAAGCAACCTTTTTGTTCACTACTGGTGGTTAATTATCATCGTTATAGTGGGCCTCATCTGGGGATTCAGGAGATTACAGGAAAAACACAAACATTTTCTCGACAGGACAAAACTTAAAATCCCCGGGAATATTATTCAGAGTCTCTATTTTGCACGCTTTGCAAGGACACTCGGTTTCCTCCTTGAAGGCGGGCTGCCATTGCTCAGGGCACTTGAGCTTTCAGCGAAATCTATCGGGAACCTCGCCCTCGAAAATAAGATTATGGATGCATGCAAAAAAGTTGCAGAAGGAGCACGACTTTCTGCATCACTCTCTGGATTTCCACCTGTCTTTATACAACTCATCGCCACAGGAGAAATAAGCGGAAGGCTGGTAGAGGTTCTCAACAGAGCTGCAGCCACTTATGAAGAGGAATTCGGCAAAAGAGTTCAAAAGGCACTTTCTTTGCTCGAACCTTCGATGATTTTATTAATGGGATTAGTAGTAGGCTTTATTGTTCTTGCAGTGCTGCTCCCGATGTTCCAGTTGAACCAGCTGGTGAAATAAAAGTGCCATTAACATCACCTTATGGATTTAAAAAGGATAAACGTGTAAAATGAATAATAAAGCGATGAAAGATTCAGAGATAAGAAAATCAGCAATCAGCAATTCTTACTGGGGTTTCACACTTCTTGAAGTCATTATTGTAGTCTTCATTCTGAGCCTTCTTGCTGCCATTGTCGCACCAAGGATTATTGGCAGGACTGATGACGCACGCATTGCTGAAGCAAAGGTACAGATAAGAAACTTTGAGACAGCTCTCAAACTTTTTAAGATGGACAATGGGTTCTATCCCGATACCCAGCAGGGACTTGAGGCACTCGTGGCAAAGCCAACCACAGGCACTATACCCAAAAACTATAGAGAGGGAGGCTATCTCGAACAGAAAAAGATACCCCTTGACCCATGGGTCAATCCCTATATTTATATATCTCCAGGCCTTCATGGAGACTTTGATATTCTGAGTTATGGTGCAGACGGGAAAGAAGGCGGCGAAGGCAAAGATGCTGACATCAAAAACTGGGATATACAATAAGAAGGCTAAAGGTTTTACCCTCCTTGAATTACTTGTTGTCATTTTTATTCTTTCAGTTATTACTGCTCTGGTTATGCCCTCCTTTTACGGAATTGGAGAAGGAAAACTAAAATCAGAAACAGGAAGAATAGCTTCTCTCTTAAGATATTTAAATGACACTGCGATTTCAAGAAAAGAGACATACTTCCTCAAACTCAACCTTGATACCAAAACTGCGATGTGGAATACACCGGAAGGTGAACGTTCAGAAAAATTTGACAGCCTTCTGAATATATCTACAACCTCAACAAAAAATGTCTCAAAGGGTGAAATAATTTTATTCTTCAGCCCTCTCGGTCTTCAAGAAAATCTGATGATCACGCTGAAAGACAACGATAAAACAATGTCTGTTTCATTCAATCCACTGAGCGGAAGAACGAAGATACTGGCGAGTAATCAGTAATGAGTAACGAGTAATGGAGATAAAGAATATAAAATCTAAAAAGAGGAGCCTCATATTTTCATTCATCACTCATGACTCATTGCTCATTACTAAAAGGGGTTTTACCCTTCTCGAGATTATGATTTCACTCGCAGTTATTGGAGGGCTTCTTG
>JAGVMY010000126.1 GCA_020053565.1 Thermodesulfovibrionales bacterium | reverse complement strand
TATCAGGCTGCAGGAATTTAATTAATTCATAGGGAGTCTCTTCATCAAACAGAGTTACATAATCGACCATATCGAGAGAAGATAAGACTTCTGCCCTATGATCTTGGGAGTTGATGGGCCTATTTGGTTTTATACGAGAGACAGACCTGTCTGAATTTAAACCGACAACAAGCATATCACCGAGTGCCTTTGCCTCTTTGAGATATCTGACGTGTCCGATATGAATAATATCAAAACAGCCATTCGTGAAGACTATCTTCTTACCACTGGCTTTAAACCTGTCAACAACCTCTTTAAGTTCATTCCAGTCTAATATTTTTTTCATAAAATTATATTCTGATAATTGATTACTAATGTCAAATTTATAGTTTCAAGTATACTGTCCCTAACAGTTCTATACACTGTCATTGTCACCCTGAACTTGATTCAGGGTCACTTGATAGCTGCATTTTCGAGATTCTGAAACAAGTTCAGAATGACACTTTCAGGGTTCGGAATGACCAGTTATTTATGAGACGGCACACTCATTTTGTAGTAATTTTTTTCTTGCTTTCTCTAACAATCCCTTTTCACTCTTATAGTTGACTTTCTTAAGTGCCTCGTCAATCTGAAACCAGGAGGCACTGTCTACTTCCCAGTCATGATCTGCAACGTCTCCGCCTTCATATTCCATGAGGAAAAAGTGCACAGTCTTCCTGCATTTTATGTTTCCCTCTTTTATGTAATACCAGTATTTTATCTCTCCGAGTTTCTCGATGATTCTTCCTCTCAGCCCTGTCTCTTCTGACACCTCCCTTACCGCAGTTTTCTCAGAACTCTCTCCTTTGTCCACAATTCCCTTGGGAAGACACCAGACCCTGCCACCTTTCACGGATACAAGGGCAATCTCTACCATGTCATTATTTTTTCTAAATATAACGCCACCTGATGAAACCTGTGTTTTTATGGTTGCGGGTCTCATGGAATTGTCTTACCTGTAATCAACCTCATAATATCATTATATGTTGCAAGGACGATTATGAATATGATTATTGTAAGTCCAACTCCCTGGGCAACTTTAATGAATTTCTCATGTAATGGTTTTCTCCTGATTGCCTCAATTCCAAGAAACAATACATGTCCACCATCAAGAATCGGAATAGGGAGCAGGTTCAATATTCCGAGGTTAATACTGATAACTGCCATGAATACAAAAAAATTTAAAAAACCGATGGATGCCTGTTCACCTGCCATCTGGAATATCAGTATGGGTCCCCCTAAGGTATCCACCGGAATTATCCTCTGAATAAGTTTTACAATAGCCACTACCGTTAATACTGAAACTTCCCATGTCCTTTGGATTGCGTTACCAAGGGCTTGAAAAAGCCCTTGCCGTTTTATGAAGGTTTTACCCGAAGGAGTTATTCCTATTATTCCAATTTCTTTTTCTTGACCGAAGATATCTTTAACTTTCTTTTTCTCTGGAGTAACTGATATTCTGATAATCTCGTTGTTCCTTTTAATATCAACACTGAGCTTCCTGCCAGGGCTACTATGGATAATCTTTGTCATTTCATCCCACTGCATGATTTCAGAACCATCAATGGCAATAATAGTATCTCCCTTCAGAATCCCCACTCTTTCAGCGGGTGTCTGAGGCAATATATCTTTAACTTCGGGAAGCATTACTGGAAGGCCATATAAAAAAATGAGAAAAAATATCAATCCAGCGAATACGATGTTAAAGAGAGGCCCTGAAAATACAATGAAAAACCTCTTCCACACTGTCTGGTAATTATACGCCATTGGTTTCTCTTCTTCTTTAAGCTCCTCTTCTGAACTCTCACCGAGCATCTTCACATACCCACCAAGAGGGACTGATGACAGGAGGTATTCAGTATCTCCATATTTTTTCCTGAGAAGCGCAGGCCCGAAACCGAGTGAGAACTTCAGAACCCTTACACCTATAAGCTTTGCAGCAAGGAAGTGTCCGAATTCGTGCACAAATATAAGTATTCCGAGGAGTAATAGTGCGTATAAAATTGTCATTTTTTATCTCCTGTAAGCTTAAAAAATATTCCTCAATTTTGCGTTTTTATTTTTAACTTTTAACTTTTCAACGACTTAATAACTTCCTCTGCCTTTTTCCTTGCCCACCTGTCAGCCTCTATTACATCATCTATTCCTGTGTGAGACGATACAACATGCTGGTCTATCGTTTTTCTGATGACAAGAGGTATTTCGGTAAACCTGAGCATGCCTTTGAGAAATGCATCAACTGCAACCTCATTTGCTGCATTAAGCACAGAAGGCATGGTGCCATCAGCCTTTAGAGCCATGTATGCATAAGAAAGGCACGGAAAGCATTCATGATCTGGTTTTTTAAAGGTAAGAGATTCAATTTTATCAAGGTCAAGTCCCTGTATGACATCATCAAGTCTTTCAGGATAAGAAAGTGCATACGCAATCGGCCCTTTCATGTCAGGTAACGAGAGTTGTGCAATACAGCTTCTGTCATTAAACTCAACTATAGAATGCACGATACTTTGAGGGTGGATAAGTACATCTATCCTTTCCGGTTCAATGCCGAACAGGTAGTGGGCCTCGATTACTTCGAGCCCTTTGTTCATAAGAGTTGCAGAGTCTATAGTTATTTTCTTTCCCATACTCCAGTTAGGGTGTTTGAGCGCATCTTCTGGAGTCACATTGTTCAACTCGTCAAGACTTTTACCTGCAAAAGCTCCTCCAGAGGCAGTGAGTATAATCCTCCTCACATCAGATTCTCTATGTCTTTCAATGCACTGTAAAACTGCACTATGTTCGCTGTCTACAGGAAGGATTCTCACTCCATATTTTTTTGCCTCATCAGTCATGACCTTTCCTGCCATCACAAGTGCTTCCTTATTTGCAAGCCCGATTGTCTTTTTAGAGCGTATCGCTGTTATTGTTGGAACCAACCCTGCAGCTCCGACAATTGCGGAGAGGACAAAATCTGAATCTCCGTAACTTGCAGCTTCTGCAACCCCGTGGGCACCTGAGAGTACGTGCGGAGCATGATGTTTCCCGATTCTCTTTTGCAATTCTTTTGCTGCCACCTCATCGGCAACTGCAACAACCTCAGGAGAAAAAAACTTTATCTGTTTTTCAAGCAGGTCAATGTTACACCCTGCAGTCAGTACAACAACCCTGAATTGATCCCTGTGGTGTGAGATTATATCAAGGGCGTTTCTCCCTATGGAACCTGTTGAACCAAGAATCGTCAATCGCTTCATAACGTTATTTCTCTATTATTCTTAGGATTATTAACATCCAGTAAAGTACTGGTCCTGCAAACAATGCCCCGTCAATTTTATCTAATATGCCTCCGTGGCCTGGTATGAGAGTGCTTGAATCTTTAACCCCTGCGTCACGTTTGAACATGGATTCTACAAGATCACCTATTATAGAAATAATTCCTATTATGACACCAATGATTAAGGCAGAGGATACAGTCAACAGTGGTAGAAGGACAGCCTTTAAAATAAATACAGCGAGTACACCTCCTATAACCGACCCTGCTGCACCTGCTACGGTTTTATGGGGGCTCACCTCTGTATAAAGTTTTCTTTTGCCAATCCCTTTTCCGATATAGTATGCCAGTGTATCCGATGACCATACCGATGCATAAAGAAAAATGACCCACTCAGGTCCGATTTCTCTGATCTTCATTTGAAAGGTGAAGAGTACAGGAATGTAAAGCAGTCCAAGGACAGAGGGAGAAATATCGGAAAGTGAGGAGAGAGGATTCTTCTTAGAGAAAAGCCTTATCCCTATAATGGCCATTACAGAGAGAATAATGATATCCGGCAGAAGATCTTTTGATATATAAGATACGCTCAGTATAGAGATTCCAAAAAATATTCCTGCATACTTTAATATCCCTGTTACATGATACATAGAATAAAATTCTGACGTGGCAATAAGTGATAAGAAAACCACCAGAAAAAGAAAATATCCTGAAGGAAGGTACATGATAGAGACATAAATGATAGGAAGAAGAATTGCAGCAACAATAAGTCTTTTAAGGTGCATCTGATCTCGTAAAGATGGCGCCAAACCTCCGCTCCCTCATCTGATAATCTCGTATCGCAATCAATAATTCCTCCTTTGTAAAATCAGGCCAGAGCGTATCCGTAAAATAGAGTTCCGAATATGCGCCCTGCCAGAGGAGAAAGTTACTTATCCGCATTTCTCCGCTGGTTCTGATAATCAGATCCGGGGCAGGTAATCCGGCGGTATCAAGGTAAGAATCAAAAGATTCCTCTGTCAGTGCTTCAGGTCTGACACCTGAAGAAAGTATCTTCTTCACAGCCCGTAGAATCTCATTCCGTCCACCATAGCTTAATGCAATAATGAGGGTAACGCCTTTGTTCAAGGCAGTCTTTTCTTTTGCCTCACGTATGAGGTTCTGTACATCCTCCGGGAGCCTCCATGTCTCACCAATTGTTTTGAAGACAATATCTTTTGCCATCAACTCGGAAATTTCTTTTTTCAGATAGAATTCGAGCAGCTTCATAAGGGTCATGACCTCTGATGACGGCCTCTGCCAGTTCTCAATAGAAAAGGCATAAAGGGTTAATGCCTTAATCCCGAGTTCTGCCGCTGCCTCAATGACCTCTTTTGAGCGTTCTGCTCCACGTCTGTGGCCTTCTATCCTTGGAAGACCGCGTAATTCAGCCCATCTTCCATTTCCATCCATTATAATGCCTATGTGTTTTGGTATCCGGCCAGTTAATAACAATTCTCTACTCCCTTACCTTCCTTTCATCGAATAGATATACAACATTGTTCTGAGAGGATTTTCACCCTTGAGTATGTTTTCATGCTTGATGCCAAACATCGGGCTTGCAAGAACAATGATTTTATCACCGGCAACTGCATAATCAATGACAGAGCCTCTTATATCATCAATCAGAACACTTTCCTCCATCGAAAGCCCATTCCACCACAAATTTTTAATCTGAGAGCTTTTATACCCAAGCCCCTTTGCCATCTCGAAAAGGGGAACCCTCTTCACAAAGAGAACTTCTCTGTTTCTCAGCAGAAGCTTGTCTTTTATTGACCATTTACCCCTATCAATCATCACTGTGGGAGCTGCCTTCTTGAATGTGGTGAGGAATCCTCCCATATCTGTCTTGCTCATCCATATCCTGATACCCTTCTCATTATATATGTTCAGAAATCCATCTTCATCATACGCGAGGATTACTCTCCCTGTGTGAGGGTCATCAACATATACAAAATCATAAATGTTCACACCCTTGGGAAGTTTTATTCTGTCACCTTTTTTATATTCTCCATCCCATACAATACTGAACACATCTCCATCGAACCCTTCAGCTTTTGAATACGCCTGGGCTATAAGCCTGTTTTCTAATCTTCGCAGGAAGAAATTTCCTTTATACAGAAGGATAAACTCTGTGCCTCTCAG
>JAGVMY010000050.1 GCA_020053565.1 Thermodesulfovibrionales bacterium | reverse complement strand
GATGTTCCATGGGGCACGCACTTATGCCAATTTTACGAGACCCAAAAAGATCTCATTGATATTTTAGTGCCTTATTTCAAGGCAGGATTAGAAAATAATGAATTCTGCCTGTGGGTTACTTCAGAACCACTTAAAGAAAAAGAAGCTAAAAAAACAATAAAAGGGGCTGTGCCTGATCTTGAACAATATCTAAAAAGAGGACAGATAGAGATTGTTCCTCATACCGAATGGTATCTCAAAGATGGTGCTTTTAGCATACAGAGAGTTCCTAATGCCTGGTTAGAAAAGCTCAATCAAGTGATTGCTAAGGGCTATGATGGCATGAGGGTAACGGGTAACATAGCCTGGCTTGAAAGACGAAGCTGGAAAGATTTCGATAGGTATGAAGAGGAGTTAAACAATGCTATTGGCAAATATCGGATGATAGCCCTTTGCACCTATCCTTTTGATAAATGTGGAGCACATGAAGTCATCGATATAGTTCGCAACCATCAGTTTGCTCTTATCAAGCGAGAAGGGAAGTGGGAATTTATCGAAAGCACGGAGCGCAAGCGGGCTGATAAAGTACTGCGTGAGACAAGTGACTATTTGGAAAACTTACTTAACTATGCGAACGTTCCTATTATCGTGTGGACTCCTTCTTTCAGAATTACCAGATTCAACCATGCATTTGAACATCTTACAGGGTATACGGCAGAAGAGGTTACCGGCAAAGAACTTAAAATGCTTTTCCCTGAAGTAAGTCGGGAAGAGTCGATGGAAAAGATCAAACGCACTTCAAGTGGCGAGTATTGGGAAGCAGTGGAAATCCCGATTCTTCGCAAAGATGGAGATGTCCGGATAGCATTCTGGAACTCGGCGAACATCTATGCTGAGGATGGTCTAACAATCATTGCCACTATAGCCCAAGGCATAGACATTACAGAGCGCAAGCGGGCCGAGGAAATGCTGCAACACCAGCGCGATGCACTTAATACCCACACACGCATACTTAGTGCTATCCTTCGTACAAGAGATCTCGATAAGTTGCTCAACACTATTCTTGAAGAAGTGATGTTCTTCCTACAAGTGGAGTTTGGTTGTATTCATCTGGTGCAGGGGGATGATTTGGTTCTCCACTGCTGGAAGGGTTTCTCTGACACGTCTCGTGCTCACTTACTTTCTTTTTCTGCTGAAAACCCACCTGACTGGATGAGAAAATTACTTTTCACCAAAGAACAATTGAGTGAACATGGTATCATACCTGTTTTTGCAAAAAGAGAAGGGATTCAATCCTGGATATGCATCCCTCTGGAACTACCTCCACTGGGAGAAGGTGAAACAACTAAATGGCTTGGTACCCTTATTCTCTGCAGCCGTGGTATCAATGCATTGGATAAAGAGCGGATAGAAACGCTTGAGATAATAAGCAATAAAATAGCATTAGCGATCGACCGTACCCAGTCTTACAGAGATGCACAGGAAAGATTGTTTCGGCTGCAGGCATTGCGTGACATTGACAAAGCCATTATCAAACAACTTGCCCTTAAAGAAGTGACACACATTGTTTTAGAGCGAATACCCAGAGAACTCGGCGCTGACGCTGCTGCAGTTAGTTTCTTAGATGAAAAACAAAAGGAAACAAAGATTTTTGCAATGCGTTTACCAAATGGGACGATGATTGAAGAAGAAGTTTTTACATTAGCAGAAAGCCTGCTCCACTGGTTCGTAGACAAAAAGGAGCCGGTCATCATCTACAACTTACTGCAGGATCCACGTATACAGATGAAACGTAACCACCTGCGTAATGCCGGAATAGTCTCCTATCTCGGTGTTCCTCTGATTGCCCAAGACAAGACCATCGGTATCTTGCATATTTTGACTACAAAACCCATGGTATTTAGAGATGAGGATGTGGAGTTTTTCCGTACACTGGCTGGACAGACAGCGATCGCCCTTGAGAACGCACGGGTGTCTGAAAACCTCCGTGAATCAGAAGAAAAATATCGTACCATTTTTGAAACTACTGAAACTGCAACAGTAATTACTGAAGAAGACTCAACCATATCCCTTGTAAACAGGGAATTTGAGAGACTCTCTGGCTATTCCGAAGAAGAAATAGAAGGCAAAAAAAGTTTGACAGAATTCGTCGTGAAAGAAGACCTTGAGAGGATAAAAAAGTATCACTATCAGCGTAGGGTTGATCCAGATGCTGCTCCGAGGAACTATGAATTCAGGTTTATTGACAGAAAGGGAAATATTAAAGATATCTTTGCAACTGTTGCCATGATTCCAGGAACAAAAAAGAGCGTGGCATCTCTTTTAGACATCACCGAGCGCAAGCGGGCTGAGGAAACACTTCGAAAAACGAGCGATTATTTAGAAAACCTGCTTAACTATGCAAATGCCCCAATTATTGTCTGGGACCCAATATTTATAATTACCCGCTTTAACCATGCCTTTGAGCATCTCACCGGTTATCAAGCGGAGGAAGTTGTGGGTAAGGAATTGAGCATACTTTTTCCTGAAACAAGTCGAGAGGAATCGATAAACAAGATTAAACGCACCTCAAGTGGCGAGTATTGGGAAGCAGTGGAAATTCCGATTCTGCGCAAAGATGGAGGTGTCCGGATAGCGCTATGGAACTCGGCAAATATCTATACTCAGGACGGTAAAACTCTCTTGGCTACGATTGCCCAAGGTCAGGACATCACTGATCGTAAAGAAGCAGAGGCTTCACTCCGTGAATCAGAAGAAAAATATCGTACCCTCTTTGAAGACTCAAAAGATGTTGTCTATATGTCTACCATTGAAGGAAAGTTTTTAGATATCAATTCTGCCGGTGTTGCACTCTTCGGGTATGACTCAAAAGAAGAACTCCTGAAGGTTGATATTGCAAAAGACCTTTATTTTAATCCGTATGACAGAAAGAAATTTATCCAAACCATGGAACAGCAGGGATTTGTTAAGGATTATGAACTGTTGATGAGGAGAAAAGACGGTGAGATACTGATATTATTATCGACAGCCACACCTTACAGAGATAAAGAAGGGAAAATTGCAGAGTATCGTGGAATCTTGCGGAATGTAACACAACAGAGAAAGCTCGAACAGCAGCTCATTCAAGCCCAGAAGATGGAGGCAGTTGGTCAACTTGCAGGAGGTGTTGCTCATGACTTTAATAATATTCTGCAAGCAATAATAGGGTATGCAAGCCTATTACAGATGAAGATGAAAAAAGATGACCCATTGAGGCATAATGCAGGCCAGATACTTGCTTCATCAGAGAGAGCTGCCAATCTAACACAGAGTCTTCTTGTATTCAGCAGAAAACAGATAATCAGTCTGAAGCCGGTAAGACTCAATGAGATTATAAAACGGGTAGAAAAACTTCTCTCGAGGGTTATTAGTGAAGATATAGAACTGAAGACTATACTTAATCCCCCCACACCCCCCTTTGATAAAGG
>JAGVMY010000107.1 GCA_020053565.1 Thermodesulfovibrionales bacterium | reverse complement strand
TATTGGAATTGAGGTCCTGAATCCGAAACTCAAATTGAAAAAATATCAGCGAAATAAAATCAATGAGGTTATTGAACCTCTCTTCCCCTGTTACCTGTTCGCAAATTTCGAGAAAGAAAAGTATTCCCACCTGATTACCTACACAAGAGGAGTAAGGTATATTGTGGGGGAAAGCCATCCTGTTGTTGTGCATGATGAGGTTATTGGAACAATAAAAGAGAGCATGGAAGATGGCAATATTGTGGTGATCAGACCCCAGAGATTTGAAAGAGGTGAAAAGGTTTTTATAAGGGAAGGACCTTTTAAAGACTTCTACGGCATTTTTGAAAGAGAGATTAAAGGTCATGAAAGGGTGATGATCCTTCTCGATTCGATTAGCTACAAACTCGAAATTGATAGTTGGGTGTTGGCTAAAGGATAAGAGGAAAGGTTAAGGTTAAGGCTTAGAAATAATCTTCCTTCCTTAGAAATACCATTATCTCTTGTAGTACCATTTCAGTCCTATCAAAATTATATGCAATTAATGTCAACAGGTTAAAAACAGACGAATGAGTTGAAGCTGAAATTTAATAGTATTGTAATAATTTTGTAACATTTGTTCCTTAAAATAGTTAAAAGGCAAAAGGAGGTTCACTATGTATCGAGATAAAATTTTCTTTCTGTGTCCACACCTCGATGTAAATCCTGAAGGGATAATATGCGATGCTGCAAAGGACTTTATAAAAACTATTAAAGACATAAACATAAAAACATGTATGAGCAGGCACTTTGAGTCATGCAACATCTACTTTTTAAGCTTAAAAGAAATGAGAGCTATTCCAGTGTCACCAAAAAATGGAGACAGAAAATATTAATGTCTCCATTTAATAAAATAGGAGGTATAAAAATGAAGAACATTTTAATACTCACTTTAACTATAACACTGACCCTTGTTATAGCATTTGGAATAACTTCGGCAGCAGAGATTATTAATGGTGCAGGTGCGTCTTTTCCCTATCCATTATATTCTAAGTGGTTTTACTCTTATGAGAGAAGCACAGGAGTAAAGATAAATTATCAGTCCATAGGCAGCGGTGGGGGTATTCAGCAGGTAAGGGCAGGCACTGTTGATTTTGGTGCAAGTGATGCACCGCTCCAAAAGGAAGAGCTTGATAAACATGGTCTAATCCAGTTTCCAATGGTATCAGGGGCTGTGGCAGTTATTTATAATCTGCCTGGTATCCCAACAGGTTTGAAGCTTACATCTGAGGTTGTTGCTGATATTTATCACGGGAAAATTACAAAATGGAATGACCAGAGGATAAAGGAGATTAACCCAAGCCTGATGATCCCGGATTTACCCATTATAGTTGTTCACCGTTCAGATGGAAGCGGTACCACCAATATTTTCACATGGTTCCTGAGCGACGTCAGCAATGAATGGAAGACAAAGGTCGGTTCAGGCACATCGGTGAAGTGGCCTGTTGGCATTGGTGGTAAAGGAAATGAAGGTGTTGCCGGGCTTGTAAGAGGAATAAGGGGTGCTATTGGTTATGTTGAGCTTGCTTATGCACTCCAGACAAAGATGACCTATGCAATGCTCCGCAACAGGGATGGAATTTATGTCTATCCCGCCATAGAGACTACACAGGCAGCAGCAGCCAATGCCAGTATTCCACCTGATTTTTACGTAAAGTTCACCTATGCAAAAGGCAAGGACTCCTATCCAATAGCAGGCTTTACCTACCTCATTCTGAGAAAAAATATGGATAGGAGCAAGTTATCCACAATCATTAAGTTCATAGAGTGGGCATATAAGAACGGTGACATTGCTGCAAAGGAACTCCATTATGTTCCGATACCTGAGAACGTGAAAACAAAAGTTTTGACCGAGCTTAAGAAATTGTAGTCGAAGATAGTTAAACCAGGTGCATTATGTGAGTAAACTAAACAAAGATACGCTATTCAAAGGGCTTACAGCCTTTCTCGCACTCATCCTTTTTCTGCTGAGTGTTGGAATCCTTTATGAATTAATTTATTCTTCAAGATTATCATTTGAGGCATTTGGTTTTGGCTTTCTATTCTCAAAGGAATGGGATCCTGTACAGAAACTCTTTGGTGCATTGCCATTCATATGGGGAACATTTGTCTCTGCTACGCTTGCCCTGATTATCGCCCTTCCTATAAGTATTGGTATAGCTATCTTTCTTGTTGAGCTCGCACCGGGATGGATGAGGCAACCAGTCTCTTTTATCATTGAGCTTTTAGCAGCCATACCCAGTGTTATCTATGGTCTCTGGGGTCTTTTTGTCCTTGCTCCGGTTATGCAGAACTGGATAGAACCTCTTCTTGGTAAGTACCTCGGTTTTTTCCCCTTTTTTAAGGGGTATCCCCTCGGCGTCGGCATGCTTACAGGTGGAATAATAATAGCAATAATGATAATTCCTACCATTTCATCCATATCAAGGGAGGTGTTATCAGCGGTACCAGGACATCAAAAGGAGGCTGCCCTTGCCATTGGGATGACGAAATGGGAGGCTCTATGAAGGGTCATGTTGCCCTATGGCAGAAGCGGAATAGTTGGTGCAATTCTTCTTGGCTTTGGCCGGGCGCTCGGAGAGACTATGGCTATTACAATGGTTATAGGGAATACACCTTCCCTATCCCTTTCTCTTTTTGATCCTGCCTATACCATTGCCAGTGTCATTGCCAATGAATTCACAGAAGCAACATATGAACTCTATATATCTTCTCTGATTGAGCTTGGACTCATACTTTTTGTTATAACCTT
>JAGVMY010000110.1 GCA_020053565.1 Thermodesulfovibrionales bacterium | reverse complement strand
ATTCGCTACATCCAAAATGGATTGAGTACTCCTGTAATTTTCTTCCAGTTTGATTATTTTGCATTCCGGAAATTTTTCAGGGAACTCCATGATATTTTCGTGAGACGCTCCTCTAAACCCATAGATACTTTGTGCATCATCTCCGACCACCATCACATTCTTATGACTCTCGGCTAATAAATAAGTGATGTCTCCCTGTAACTTGTTGGTATCCTGATACTCATCAACCATTATGAATTTATATTTTTGGGAAAGGCGGAGTTTGATATCCTGATTTTCCAACAGGAGCGTAAGGTAGATGAGTAAATCATCATAATCCATGTAGTTTTTCTTAATCTTATATTCCGCATATGCTTTTCTCAGATTTTCTATATCAGGTGTATATTCAAAAAAATGAGGGTATTCTTTTTTCAGTACTTCACTCACGGAGATATTTTTATTGACGGACATACTAAGGATATTCTTCAACGTATCTTTTCTGGGAAATCTTTTTTCTTTATCGAAGAAACCGAGTTTCGTACAACATCTGTGAATCGCTTCCTCGGCATCACCTTCATCAAGAACAGAGAATGAATCAGGGAATCCCATAGCCTTCGCATATTTTTTTAATGCCTTGTATGCAAATGAATGGAACGTGCCGCCTTCGACATTTTTGCATCTCGGGTCATGTTTTGCTGCACGTGTGAGCATCTCACGAGCAGCCCTTCTTGTAAACGTTAAGAGCAGGATAGAGTTCGGACTAATTTTGTTCTGCACAAGATGTAATACGCGATATTCGATAACTCTGGTTTTCCCGGAACCTGCACCTGCAATAACCAGAACGGGCCCGTGGATTGTCGTAACCGCAGCAAACTGCGAAGGATTCAGTTGTCTTTTGATATCAACCATTGCTACTCCTTATCTTGCCATTCCGAGGGCATCTCTGGTCATTCTCTCAGCTGTCTCAAACACAGCCTGTTTGCCCTCTTCTGTTCTTGCTTCTATATAAAACCTTACTTTAGGCTCAGTGCCTGACGGTCTTATCATAAGCCATGAGCCATCATCAAAAACCAATTTTATGCCGTCCTCGGTTATCACATTCTTCACCGTCCTGCTGCTCTTCCCCATAGGAACGACAGTTCCTTTCTTATAACGTTCCTCGATAACCGAAATCTTTTTTATGAGAGGTTCTCCAACAAGGGTCGGATCCACAGAGATGCCTGAACGGTCAGGATAGTAATATCCAAATTCATCCATCAAGTCCTTGAGATACTCACTCAGATTCTTGCCAGTAACTGCCATCATCTCTACGGCAAGGAGTAAGCCAAATAGGGCATCCTTTTCAAGTACATGATTATATGCAGATATACCGTCTGACTCTTCAAAGGCAACTATTGCCCTTTCTCCGCCCATGGCGGAGGATGTCTTTAACATATAAGGCCTGAAGTTCTTAAATCCAACCTTTGTTTCCTTTACAGGCACTCCTAATTTCTCTGCTATTGCATTCACAAAATTGCTTGTTCCGACTGATTTTGCGACAACACCGGGAATCTTTTTATGTACATGAAGAAAATGGAATGCCATTGCTCCGAAATAGTTCATCGGTATCTGCATGCTGCCATCAGCGTACCTGATACGGTCGCCATCAGGGTCCATAACAACGCCCAGCTTAAATCTATCTTTGCTTTCCTTTAACACTTTTTCAACTCCCTGCATGTTTTTCTCAGAAGGCTCCGGAGCAATACCACCAAAAAGGAAATCATCCTCTGTTCTCAGATATGTGATGTTTTTACATTCACCGAGAATCCTTTCAATGCGTCCCCTTGTTGATCCGTGCACATTATCAACACAGATGATACAATTTCCCCTGTTCACAAAATCACGGGTCTTCTCGATATCCAGTGTTTTCCTCTCCTTTATAAATTGAATATAAAGCCCGGTCAGGTCTATTTCTTCTCCCTTCTCAGGTTTTATTGGTTTCACAAAAGGTGATGTACTCATCATCCTGTTTGCTATTTCTTCAATCCTTGTTGTAATCTCAGTGCCTGCAGGCCCTCCATCCGAAGGGTTGAACTTGAAACCAGAATAGTTTGCAGGGTTGTGTGAAGGAGTAAGGTTAACAGAACAGGCTGCATGTACCATCTCGATGCCTGCTGAAAACTCCGGTGTGGGAGCCTCTCCTGCATACCATGTTCTGATTCCCTCTTTTTGAAGAAGTCCTATAACCTCCATGGCAAACTCAGGGCCAAGAAAACGATTGTCATGGCCGACAATGACTCCACGTTCTTTAATCTCCTCAAAGCCTGAAACTCCCATTGCCTGCTTCACAGAACCATCATTGCTTTTGAACATCTCAATAAGAGCAGCGGTTACCACACGCACATTATGAAATGTGAAATCAGATCCTGTTTCCCCCCGCCATCCAGATGTGCCGAATACTACATGTGTAGGGTTAGTGTTCTCTCTTGCGAATTTTTCAATAATTGATAGTAATCCCTTATTTCTAAGAACATCTGACATTATTGCTATCCAGCAAGAAGTAGCGTTTTCAAATTCCTGAGCCATTTACCCCCTCCGATTACTTATTTAAAGAAAATTTTTTGAATGAATTAAATATAGTTTTACTAATTTTAGCACTTCCCCCGGGGTTTTCGCCCGCTCGGACGTCGTGTCGAATTACTCCTACGTTGATGCTCTATCGGAATGGAGAGAAGCTTAGTGAAATAGGAGGCGCATTGCCAAAAACAGAATTGGAAGCCTGTATTGATTCTTCACTGGGAGATTAATACAAGAAATTAATTTATAAAAGACACCTTCACTGGCTAAACCAAATTAAGTATGCCTTCTCATTCTTCTTTTTTGTCTCTTAAATAATCACCAAGGAGTCCCCTGCTGTGTTCGTTTTCGTGGCAGTAAACGCAGAGATTCTCCCAGTTAGAACCATCAGGGGGATTGTAGAGGCGATTTCCGTCTTTATGATGTACGGTAAGAAGATGCCTGTCCTTAAAATCAAACTCCCTTCCACATTTCGCACAGATAAGGCCGTGAATCTTCAGGGACCTCTCTCTGTAATCAATGGCAGGGGTACTATCCTTTTTTAATTCTTTCACGATATCGGCGACAGATTTATCACTGGCTGTCTTTTTATATCGTGGTCTTTCGTATCTTCCGTAACGCTTCTCGCTCATTTCTTACCTTTCTATACTGTAAAACAAAGACACTCTAAATTCAATTATTCAGATTGCCTCTAACCCCACTATGAAGACCCATTTTCACCAAATTGATGAAGCTACAGGATGCGTCCTTCGTTCTACTAAATGAATTGCTTCCTCAGGGCATGATTCGCGACATACACCACAACCAAAACAACTCTTCGGATTGATTTGTGATCTGTTATCCGCTTCTACGTATTCAATAGCGTTAAATTGACAGGTGTGCAAACATTCCTGGCATCCCGTGCATTTCTCAGCATCTATCTTCGCAATTTCTTCTGATTTAAACATAAGCGGCATTTGAAGACCAACCGTACTGCGCATGGCAAGACATGATTTCAGTTCACAGTTACAGATTGCTCCTATAAATGGGGTCTGGAATGTCCAGATACTATGAACCATCCCCTGCTTGTCTAACTCCTTAATGATTGCTATAACCTGCTCTCTGTCAAGGTGATCAAATTGAGCGACATCAGGTGATCCAAAAAAGTCCATATCCAGCTCACTAAACCAATCAGGCATGCCGAAACTTATTCCGAAACAGACACGTGCCTCTTGTTTGTTATATGCCCACCGACAACCACAGGGTAACCGTACAGCAGTATTACAGATTGAGACTACTTTGGCCACCTCCTCCAAAGGAAGGATCTGACCAAAATGCATCGATTTCATCTCCTGTGTATAGGCTTCTCTTATTCTCTCCAGTAGTTTCGGATCTCTTTGAAACATCTTCTCGAGGCGAGTAATGTTATTATTCCCTTGATCAACTACCTCCTTATAGAAGTTTTTGATCATAGATCTGCGTTTTGGATCATTTAAAAGCTCTGCCGCATAATTTTTAACGTTCAGATACCATTTCTTACCTTCTCCATGCTGGGTGCAAAACTCACACATCTGACTCCTCCCTTTATCGTTTATGCCGGATAATTAATCTTCCTAATCATACCCTTACTATAGACGGCAGGACAATAAATCTCTCTAAGAAAATTTTTTTTATGTATAATTTATTTTAAGATAAAAATACGTGAAAAAGAAACCTAAAGAACCTTTCATTCCTGTTGAAAGGCATGAGACTATCCGTCAGAAAATAGTCTCTGTCCTTGAAGGCCAGACACTCTCTGCAAAGGAGATATCATCTCATGTCATGGTTTCTGAAAAAGAGGTGTATGAACATCTTGAGCATATCCAGAAGACCCTTAATAAAAGAGAACGAAATCTCATTATTACACCTGCTGAATGTAAAAAATGCGGTTTTGTATTCAGAAAAAGAGACAGACTCAAAAAACCCGGTAGATGCCCTGTATGCCGTGGTGAATTAATAAGTGAACCGCTGTTTTCGATCAAAACACTATGAGCCTGTTTGCATCTAAAGCGTTCTATCGGATACCTCAGCAAATAATCTCAGCTTTGCCATCATCAAGGCAAATTTTTTTGGCACCAGTGATTGAGGTCCATCTGAAAAAGCACGTTCAGGATCAGGATGTACTTCAATCATAAGACCATCAGCTCCGGCAGCTATAGCGGCAAAGGCCATAGGAGCTACATAGTGGTAGTTGCCTGTTGCATGAGATGGGTCGACGACCACTGGCAAATGGGTTTTTTCTTTCAATACGGGTATTGCAGAGAGATCAAGAGTATTACGTGTCGCAGTCTCAAAGGTGCGGATGCCGCGTTCACAGAGGATTACTGACTGGTTTCCCTCACTCATTATATACTCAGCACTCATCAGCAGTTCCTGAATAGTCATAGACATCCCGCGTTTTAACAGAACTGGTTTTTGAAGCTGACCAAGTTTTTTCAAAAGCTCAAAGTTCTGGGCATTCCTCGTCCCTATCTGGAGGATATCTGCATACTCAGCAACAAGCTCTGCGTTTTCAGGATTCATAACTTCAGTAATGATAGGGAGTCCCGTAGCCTCTCTGGCTTTTGCAAGGAGCTTCAATCCCTCCTCTTTCATGCCCTGAAAGGAATAAGGAGATGTTCTTGGTTTAAAGGCCCCTCCTCGCAACACTTTCGCACCCGCTTTTTTTACTGCAAATGCCACCTCTATAATCTGTTCCTCGTTTTCTACTGCACATGGCCCTGCCATAACAATGATATCTTTATCACCTATGGCAACGTTATCACTGATTTTTATTGAGCTCGACTCTTTTTTAATCTCTCTTGAGGCCAGTTTGTAAGGTTTGAGTATGGGAACCACATTTTCCACGCCCTGCATCGACTCGATTGACTGGAGAACCACTTTTCCTCTCTCATCCCCGACTGCGCCTATCACATCTCTCGTTGTGCCATGAATGACATGAGGTTTATACCCGAGTTCCTTGATTTTCTTAATCACCTCATCTCTCTCACGCTTTGTTGCGCCTGCTTTCATCACGATGATCATTTTGTTCTCTCCTTTCGTTTTAGCCGAAAAATGAAAGGCTGGAGAGCTTTCCCCAGCCTTTCATTTTTTACATAAATTAAAAAAGCCGGGGTTACTCTTCGTCTACCCTCGGCTTTCGGTTGGTTTATAGTGTTAGTTCTGTCTATCCCTCACACTCAACCCTTACCCCGGGTAGACGGCCTAAAGTAAAAGCCGTACCAAAAGTAAAAGTGGAAATATGAGAAATAGATGGTATTCATGTATACTTTTAACAGATTTTACAAATGAATGTCAAGTATTCACACTGTCCCTTCACTGCTTATTTTCTCACCCCATTTTTCTGCCTTATAAAGAATTCCTGACTCATCAGCAGTCATAAGCTTTCCCTCATTCACCACAATCTTTCCATCAACCATTACCATTTCCACATCTGATGGTCTCATTGAGTACACTATGTGGGAGTAAATGTTGTACATCGGGGTAAGATGGGGCTTCTTGAGATCCGCCATCACAATGTCCGCTGCTTTCCCTTTTTCAAGACTCCCTGTGACTTTTCCAAGACCCAGAACCTCAGCACCCCATCTCGTTGCCATGAGAAGGACTTTTTTTGCATCGAGGACAGTAGGGTCCTGTACAAGGGCTTTGTGAACCTTTGCGGTTGTAGCCATTTCGCTCAGGATATTCAGGTCATTGTTGCTTGCAGCACCATCAGTTCCAAAGGTTACCTTTACCCCTGCCATGAGCATCATGACAACAGGCGCAAATCCTGATGCGAGCTTCATGTTACTCTCCATGCAGTGAGATACACCGACCTTTCTCTTTGCAAGGAGATCGATCTCATTTCCTTCAACCCATGTACAATGAGCAGCTAAAACAGTTTCATCTAAAAATCCAATGTCTTCAAGGAGCTCAACCGGCCTTTTATTGTATTTAGCCATCGTTTCTTCAACCTCCCGCACGGTCTCAGAAAGATGGATGTGTAAAGGCACTGCAAATTTCTCAGCCATCGCCTTGGATTTTTTCAATGTCTCGGGACTGCAGGTATAGACAGCATGGGGTGCAATACAGGGGGTGATTAATTCATCCCCTTTCCAGTTCTTTACAAACTGTTCGGCATTATGAAGATATTCATCAGTAGTCTTTGCTGAGACTGTCGGAAAATCCAGGATACCAACACCTAAGACCGCCCTCATCCCTATTCTCTTCGTTGCTTCACCTGCAGCATCTTCGTAGAAGTACATATCATTATATGTGGTAATGCCTCCTTTAAGCATCTCGAGACATGCAAGTTCAATCGCATCAGCAACGAATTCAGGGCTAAGCCATCTGTTCTCTGCTGGCCATATATGATTTTCGAGCCATTCCTTTAACGGTATATCATCTGCTATGCCCCTGAAATAGACCATTGCAGCATGTGTATGGGTATTAATCAGTCCTGGACAAACTACTTTTCCTTCACCGCTGATAATGGTCCTTGCTGTATATTTTTTAAAAATCTCCTGTGAGGTTCCGACATCGAGGATCTTGGTGCCTTTTATAGCAACTGCACCGTTCTTGATAACGGTAAGCTCTTCATCCATTGGAAGGACATAGTCACCGTTTATGATATAGTCAGCATGTATCAATTGTTCAGTGCCTCTTAAAGGTTTTTTTCGACGAGAAGCTGAAAGGGTTAAAGGATCAAGGGGTTAAGGATTCAAGTGAAATCCTTTTTAAAGAATCTTAAAACACTTGAACCCTTGAATCCTCGAAACCTTGACCACTTTAACATTTCATGCCATCTCTACAAGCTTTTCCGCTATCTGTACCGCATTTAGGGCGGCACCTTTTCTGAGATTGTCTGCAACTACCCACAAGTTGATGCCATTTTCTATAGACTCATCCTCTCTTATCCTTCCTACATATGTTTCATCAGTCCCGACAATACTCACAGGGAGAGGATAGACATTCTTATGCGGTGCATCAAATACAACAATGCCGGGAGCCTCTGACAAAATCGCCCTTACCTCATTCGCAGTAAGTTTTTTCTCCGTCTCTATATTCACACTTTCTGAATGTCCTCTAAATACAGGAACCCTTACCGTTGTTGCAGTTACTCTTATCGAGTTATCTCCTATGATCTTCCTCGTCTCGTTTACCATCTTCATCTCTTCCTTTGTATAGTCGTTATCAAGAAACTTATCTATATGCGGAAGAACATTAAATGCGATCTGGTGAGGATAGACATTACACTTAATCTCTTTAAAATTGAGCAGGTCAGTTGTTTGCTTTAACAGTTCATCCATTGCCTTCTGCCCGGTCCCTGAGACAGACTGAAACGTGGTGACCACAACCCTTTTTATCTTTGCCGCATCATGTATTGGTTTCAATACAACGACCATCTGTATTGTTGAGCAATTAGGGTTTGCGATTATTCCTTTATGCCATTTCAGATCATCAGGGTTAATTTCCGGCACAACCAGTGGAACCTCTGGATCCATTCTCCACTGGCTCGAATTATCAACGACAACACAACCAGATTCCACTGCTATCGGAGCCCATATTTTTGACCTTTCCGCGCCTGCCGAAAAAAGGGCTATATCAATACCTCTGAAACAATTTTCATTCATGGTCTCAACTGAAATATCTGTATCTCTGAACTTCATGATCTTCCCTATAGAACGCTCTGATGCAAAAAGCCTCAGACTTCCTACAGGAAAATCTCTCCCCTCGAGTGTTGCGACCATCTCATTACCAACTACACCTGTTGCCCCAACCACAGCAACGATATATT
>JAGVMY010000100.1 GCA_020053565.1 Thermodesulfovibrionales bacterium | reverse complement strand
GGATGTCAACGTGGTCTTGCCATGGTCTATGTGACCAATCGTCCCTACGTTTGCATGTGGCTTTACTCTCTCAAATTTAGCCTTTGCCATATTTCCTCCCGTTTTTAGTTGTTAGCTGTTAGAGTTCAGTTTTTAAAACCAACAACTAATCACTGTTAACTATTCACTTATGATTAGCCCTTTATTTTTGCAATAATTTCCTCAGAGACCCCTTTTGGAACCTCATCATAATGTTTGAACTGCATTGTATACGTAGCCCGACCTTGTGTCTTTGATCGTAAATCAGTCGCATAACCAAACATTTCTGAAAGGGGTGCCTGTAACTTTATTACCTGGGCATTCCCCCTTCTCTCTATATTTTGAATCTTTCCACGGCGGGAGTTAAGATCCCCGATGACATCACCCAGATATCCTTCAGGTGTTACAACCTCAACACTCATGACTGGTTCAAGAAGAACAGGATGAGCCTTTTTTGCAGCTTCCCTGAACGCTATAGAACCTGCTATCTTAAATGCCATTTCAGAAGAGTCAACATCGTGGTATGAACCATCATAAAGTGTTGCTTTTATGTCAACAACAGGGTAACCTGCAAGAATTCCTCTGTATGTTGCCTCTCTTACCCCTTTTTCGACTGCAGGTATATATTCCCTTGGAATGACACCGCCAACGATCGCATTCACAAATTCAAATCCTTCGCCGTCTTCTAACGGGTTGACCTCTAAGAAAACATGGCCATATTGTCCACGTCCTCCGCTCTGCCTGACATATTTCCCCTCTGCCCTTGTTACTGACCTGATTGTCTCTTTATAAGCAACCTGCGGTTTCCCAACACTTGCACTCACTTTAAATTCTCTCAGCAGCCTGTCCACAATAATCTCCAGATGAAGTTCTCCCATCCCGGATATAATCGTCTGCCCTGTATCTTCATTAAATGACACCTTAAATGAGGGGTCTTCCTGAACAAGTTTATTGAGTGACTGAGAAAGTTTCTCATG
Organism: Thermodesulfovibrionales bacterium; assembly: GCA_020053565.1. Taxonomy (GTDB): domain Bacteria; phylum Nitrospirota; class Thermodesulfovibrionia; order Thermodesulfovibrionales; family SM23-35; genus VGWZ01. Next base: position 19,698 of record JAGVMY010000100.1, on the reverse strand, counting down.
GTCAGCCTTTGTCTTTGGCTCAATCGCAACAGACATGACTGGCTCTGGGAATTCCATCAAACCAAGGAAAATAGGGTTCTTTTCGTCGCATAAGGTATCACCTGTAAGGGTGTTTCTCAGTCCTACCACTGCTGCGATATCACCTGCAGATACCTCTTTTATCTCTTCGCGCTTGTTCGCATGCATCTTCAGAAGCCTTCCAACTCTTTCCTTTATATCTTTTGTTGAATTATACACATAGGAACCTGCACTGAGTACCCCTGAATAAACCCTTATGAAGGTGAGTTGTCCTACAAAGGGGTCAGTCATTACCTTAAAAGCAAGAGCAGAAAACGGTTCAGTTTCATCAGCATGCCTGGTCACTTTAGAACCATTATCTGGCACTACTCCTTCAACGGGGAGTATATCAAGTGGAGAGGGAAGATAATCAATTATGGCATCGAGTAAAAGCTGGACACACTTATTTCTGAATGCAGAGCCACAAAAAACAGGGGTGAGCTTCATCTCTATAGTGCCTTTCCTTATTGCTGACTTTATCTCATCCGCCCCTATCTCTTCTTTGCTCAGAAATTTCTCCATGAGAGTATCATCAACATCGGCTAAGGCCTCCAGCATTTTCTCCCTGTATTCACGTGCATAAGGCATAAGCTGGTCAGGAATATCACCTTCAGTATACTTTGCACCTAATGTTTCATCATCAAAATATATCGCCTTCATTCTTACAAGATCTATAGGTCCCCTGAATTTATCCTCAGACCCTATTGGTATATGAATAGGAACGGGGTTCGCACCAAGGCGTTCCATCATGCTATTTACACTCATATGAAAATCAGCACCCACTCTATCCATTTTATTCATAAATGCAATCCTTGGAACACCATACTTATCTGCCTGCCTCCAGACAGTCTCTGACTGCGGTTCAACACCTGCCACAGAATCGAAGAGAGCAACAGCGCCATCAAGCACCCTTAAAGACCTTTCGACCTCGATGGTGAAATCGACATGACCTGGCGTATCTATGATATTAATTCTATGGTCTTTCCAGAAACATGTCGTTGCAGCAGAGGTAATGGTTATGCCTCTCTCCTGTTCCTGAACCATCCAGTCCATAACAGCAGTGCCCTCGTCAACCTCACCCATCTTGTAGGTAACACCAGTGTAATAGAGGATTCGCTCGGTCGTAGTAGTCTTCCCCGCATCTATATGTGCCATAATGCCAATATTTCGCGTCCTCTCTAATGGGAATTTTGACAACTACTTTCTCCTCTATCTTTCTTACCATCTATAATGGGCAAATGCTTTATTAGCCTCTGCCATTTTATGGGTATCTTCTTTCTTCTTTATCGAAGACCCTGTGTTGTTAAATGCATCGAGTAATTCTCCTGCAAGCTTCTCCTGCATCGTCTTCTCACTTCTATCCCGTGAATATTTGATAATCCATCTGATGGCCAGAGCTGTACGTCTCTGTGGTTTTATTTCGACCGGAACCTGATACGTTGCACCACCGACCCTCCTTGGTTTCACTTCTACAATAGGTTTTACATTTTCCATCGCTGTTTTAAACACTTTAATAGGATCGCTTTCTGTCTTTTTCTTCATAATATCAAGTGCATTGTAGAACACTTTTTCTACGGTAGCCTTCTTCCCATCCTTCATTATTACACTTATAAACTTGCTCACAAGTTTGCTGTTGTATTTCGGGTCAGGTAAAATATCCTTTTTTTCTACAAGTCTTCTTCTCGGCATTATATAATCCTTCTATTTAGGCCTTTTTGCTCCATACTTTGACCTTCCCTGTCTCCTGTCAGCAACTCCCATAGAATCGAGGGTCCCCCTGATAATGTGGTACCTCACTCCAGGGAGGTCTTTTACTCTCCCACCTCTTATCATTACAATAGAATGCTCCTGAAGATTGTGCCCTACTCCTGGTATATACGCAGTGACTTCCATTGCATTCATAAGCCTTACCCTTGCAACTTTTCTCAGTGCCGAGTTTGGCTTCTTGGGCGTTGTGGTATAAACTCTCACACATACTCCTCTCTTCTGAGGACAACATCTTAACGCAGGACTTTTTGTTTTCCTCTTTACTTTCTCACGCCCATGCTTTATTAACTGAGCTATAGTAGGCACTTCACCTCCGAACAATTATTTTACCAAAAATAAGATTATAAAGAAAGTGTAATACTACCAGAGAAGATTTTTTTTGTCAAGTATATGAACATACGAAGAAACCAAAAAGACTACTTCTTTTTATCCTTTGCTTCATCCCATAATACATCCATTTCTTTCAGTGTCATGTCAGTGAGGTTTTTCCCCTGATTTGCTGCTGTGTTTTCTATATAACGGAACCGCGAAATAAACTTGCTTATTGTTTTCCTCAATGCATCTTCTGGATTGACACCTATAAATCTCGATATATTTACAATCATAAATAATATGTCACCAAGCTCGTCTTCTATCTCATTACGTTTTTTCGTATCAACTGCATTCTTAAATTCCTTTATTTCTTCATCGAGCTTCCTTAATACTTCTTCGACTTTATCCCAATCAAAACCAACTTGTGCTGCCCTATCCTGAAGTCGATAGGCACGCAGCAGTGATGGTAATGTCTCTGGAACCCCTTCAAGGATAGATGTGCGAATTTTACCCTCACGCTTTTTTTGTTCTTCCCAGTGCAGAAGAACCTCATCTGTAGTTTTATAGTTTGCCTTTCCAAACACATGGGGATGCCTCGTAATCATCTTTTCACTAATCTTCCCGATTACATCTGGCATCTCAAATTCATTTTTCTCCTTTGCTATCTGACATTGAAAGACGATCTGAAACAAAAGGTCTCCAAGCTCTTCTTTTATCTTTTCCGGGTCACCTTCCTCTATTGCCTCAATAAGTTCATATGACTCTTCAATAATAAATGGTTTGAGCGATTCCCTCGTCTGCTCCTTATCCCAGGGGCACCCCTTTTCGCTCCGAAGTTTCTCCATTATGTTTAATAACTCCTGAAAATCCATTGTGAAACCTTCTTATTATTAAACATTTTTATCATGAAAATTTCATCCCCACTTTCAGCTGAAAATATTTTGAAAAACTTTTATTCCTAACTATTCATCTATTGTCAACTCAGCAAAGCACTTGTTTTTCGGGATTGCATAGCCTGTCTCACACTGAGATTGCTTCGTCCCGACTTTTGTCGGGACTCGCAATGACAGGTGAAGAGTCTCGCTCTTTGAATAACATTTTCACTCTCACTTTTGTCCTTTTGAAACATATCTGCTCCTTGCATAATAAATATATGCTGATAGTGCAACAAGAATTAACGTCAACACAAAGATTATCCATGGCGACAATTCGATATACACAAACTTTTCTATATAATAAATTATAAATGAGCCACTATAAGTAAGCAACGGATCATGTCTCTGCCTGAGCCATACTTCAAGATAAGTCAGCGGACAGTACCATCCGAAAATTTGGATTATCACAGCAAAGCCGAGACCCACAATATGAAATATCTTCACTGAGTAATAGTTCTTTCCCATGAATGCACCTACGATTAAGAAAACGACCCACATAAAATGGATAAGGACGACAAAATCTGCTGCTAATTTGAAAAACATTTTTGCTGTCTACAAATCGTTAAGATTTACGGGGTAGAAGAAATGCGTTAAACCCTTCCCTGTTTACAAACGAACCTGTCTAAATCAACTCCGATAAAGTTTGCTGAAGCCTTCCATCGCTCACCTATTGGTGTATCAAAGATAATTTTTTCGTTCATAGGAGCTATCAGCCAACTATCTATCATGAGTTCATACTCAAGTTGTCCCGGCGCCCATCCTGCGAATCCAAGGGTAAAAAAAAATTTTTTGGGCCCCTTTCCCGCAGCAATGTCAATCAAAATTTCCTTTGTAGTAGTCAGTGTAATGGTATCATTAATCTTTATCGAGGGGTGGTAATTACCTTCAGGTGTATACAAGATATAGCCCTGTTCAGGCTTTACAGGTCCTCCATAGAATACCGGCAGATCTATTACACTCTCTTTTATATCCAGCCAACCGAGCAGAGGTACAAAACTATTGAGCAGGATGCGGTTTAACACAAGTCCAAAGGCACCATCTTTTGTATGGTCACATATGAGTACAACAGTACGTTCAAAATTTGGATCTTTTAAGCCTGGAACTGCTATCAGAAACATACCTGTGAGATTCTTGATATCAATGTTTTTCATTCTCAACCCGCCACCTTGGAATTAAGTTGCAGCGACTTTTCCTTGCATATTTTGATTGCAAGCCTTGCGAGCTTATCACATCTCTCATTTTCGGGAGAACCGTCGTGTCCTTTAACCCACTTCCACTCAACATCATGAATATGTGAGAGATGATACAGTCTCTCCCAGAGGTCACGATTAATGACCGCTCTTTTTTGTGTATTCTTCCAGCTGTTTTTAATCCATCTCGATATCCATGATGTCATACCCTGAACAACGTAATTTGAATCGGTAACTATTTTAATCCTGCATGGCCTTTTAAGCATTTCTATCGCTTTAATAACCGCTGTCAGTTCCATGCGGTTGTTTGTCGTCATAGGGTAACAGCCGGAGAGTTCTTTTTCACGGCTCCCTGATCTCAAAATAATGCCATAGCCTCCTACTCCCGGGTTGCCACTGCAGGCCCCGTCTGTATAAATTTCCACAAATGGTTTTTCACCCTTCTTCATATGAAAACCTTACTTTCTCTATTCGGCCCTATTTGTCCTTAATGTCCCTGTGTTGGTATTTATATTACACCTTTTGATGCCAATTTGTAATCTGTCCAAGGCTCGTAGAGAAGTTCCTCATCCTGTGATAAAATAAAATCCTATGAGGATTTCTATCATAATACCTACACTGAACGCCAGTGAATATATAAAAAAGCTTCTTTCCATGCTCCATGCACAGGATATAAAATTCGCAGAGATAATAATAATTGATTCTTCGTCGGTCGACAATACTGTTGATAGTGCAAAAAGATTTGGTGCAAAGACGATAGTAATTCCGGGAAATACCTTCAACCACGGAAAGACAAGAAATAAAGCAGCCATGGAAGCACACGGTGACATACTCGTTTTCATGACGCAGGATGCCTTGCCCCTCAATGATACGCTCCTGCGCAACTTAACTGCTCCATTGCAGATGTCTGATGTTGCAGCAACATTTGGAAGACACATCCCAAGGTCTGAGGCATCACCATTAGAGGTATTTGCACGACAGTTTAATTACCCTGATACAGGGTCAATCAAAGGAATTGATGACATAAAACAGTATGGTATAAAGACATTTTTCTTTAGTAATGTTTGTTCAGCTATTAAAAAAGAGCTTTTTTTTAAGGCCGGGATGTTTCCAGAAGGTATCAGGGCAAATGAAGACATGCTCATCGCTGCAAAATTGATCTTAAGCGGGTATAAGGTCGCATATGTTCCTGAGGCAATGGTTATCCATTCCCATAGTTATTCGCTTTTAAAGCAATTCAGGCGCTATTATAATATTGGCTCGTCTTTTAAAAATAATAGATGGATTCTAAAATATACTCAGGCAGAAGGAGAGGGGATAAGGTTTGTTAAAGAACAGGCACGTTTTGTTCTTAAACAACGTCACTGTTTCTGGATACCATACATTTTTCTGGAGTCTTTGACAAAATTTATGGGATACAGGATTGGATTAATTGCAGGATGACAGAGATAATTAAATTAATAAAAAAGGTGCTCCAGGTTTTTTGCCTTATCATCATCGACCTTTTTGCCTTTTATGCTTCTCTATTCATTGCATGGACACTGAGGTCAGAGGTCATGCCATATCTCATCCCTCACGTGCCTGTTTTCAATTTCTCATACATCCATTTTGTATCCTTATGGTGGATACTCGCCGTCTTTATATTTTTCATATTTTATGAGGGCCTTTATGAGAGCAATCTGCCCTTCTGGGATGAAGTAAAAAATATAGTAAAATCTATTTCACTTGCGAGTATCGTAGTGATGGCTATTGTCACTCTGGGAAAAATGGGTGACATAGTATCAAGGCTTGTGTTGTTAGGAATGTGGGTTTTATCCATATTTATATTTCCTCTCTTCCGTCTCTGGGGTAAAAAATTACTTTATGACATAGGAATATGGAAAGAAAGGGTACTGATACTCGGAGCAGGAAATGCAGGAAGGCTCGTCGCAGAAGGCCTTCAAAGAGAAAAACACATGGGGTATGATGTCGTTGGATTCCTCGATGATAATGAACAAAAAAAGGGAACTGCCTTTAATGGGAAAAAGGTGTTTGGTGAGATCAATCACTTTCCTGAATTTATAAAAGAGATGGGAATTAAGACAGTCATCATTGCAATGCCCTCTCTTCCTGCTGAAAGACTGTCCGTTCTCACATCTGCCGTTCAGAAGCATACACCCAATACGATGGTGATACCTGATCTTAAAGGTATCGCACTGTTAAATACCAAACTCTTCCATCTTTTTTATGAAGAGATCTTTCTCATGAACATAAGAAACAACCTGAAATCCTTAACAAACAGATTCATAAAGAGGTTCTTTGATGCTACAGTCAGCATAATCTCAATGCCTCTGCTCCTCCCCATTATCGCTCTCATTGGTACCATAATAAGACTGGAGACATCCGGTCCCGCCATCTATGCTCATGACCGGATTGGTAAGAACGGTAAAACCTTCAGGTGCTACAAATTCAGAACAATGTATAAAGATGCTGAAGAGAAACTGAAGGAGATGTTAGAAAACAATAAAGAAACCCGTGCTGAGTGGTTAAAAAACCAAAAATTAAGGGATGATTCAAGAATAACGAAGGTAGGTCGCTTTCTCAGGAGGACTTCACTGGATGAGTTGCCACAGATATTCAATGTCATCAAAGGAGAAATGAGCCTCGTGGGTCCCAGACCTGTCACAAAAGAAGAAATAGAGTACCACTACAAAGACGCTGCTGAGATTTGCTTCAGTGTACCACCTGGAATTACAGGATTATGGCAGGTCTCTGGCAGAACGAATACAAGTTATGAGTACCGGGTAAAGCTTGATGCATGGTATATCATGAACTGGTCTCTATGGCTTGATATCGCGATATTGTTCAAGACAATAAAGGTAGTCATGAAAATGGAAGGGGCGTACTAATATACTATTTGTGGTATAATTTTGAGGGGTGAAAACGTGAGTAAAGACGAACACTATTTAAAACCAGATGACCTGCCAAAGGTACCATTTGTTCTCAATGGCATTTCATCCCGCTTTATTCATGAGAACAGGATTATCCCGATAGAGCTTAAAAACAACATTTTGAAGGTTGCAGTGGCAAACCCGCTAGACAGAACAACTATTGATGCACTCAGGGTGGCAACATCTGCAGATGTCATGGTATATGTTGGTGACAGCAAGGTAGTCGAAGAATATATATCCAGATTCTACGGGCAGGAACCACAGAATATAGACAGGATAATCGAAGACATAGGCGAAAAAGGCCTTGAATTCATCAGAGAAGATGAAGAAGACATAGGACACCTCAAAGATTTAGCCTCAGAGGCTCCTATAATAAAGCTTGTTAATTTCCTCATCACAAGGGCCGTTGAGAGCAGGGCAAGTGATATTCACATAGAGCCATTTGAAGATGAACTTAAAGTCAGATACCGCATAGATGGCGTATTACATGACATAGAATCCACACCGAAAAGACTTCAGGCCGCAATTGTCTCAAGGATAAAGATCATGGCAAAACTTAATATAGCCGAAAGAAGACTGCCTCAGGATGGCCGAATAAGGCTGCAGGTCGGCGAAAAGGAGATAGACCTGAGGGTATCCACAATTCCTGTACTCTATGGTGAAAGTGTTGTGATGAGAATTCTCCATAAGGAAAGCATAACAATAGATCTTAACCTGCTGGGATTTCCTCCCCAAACCCTCTCTGCTTTTAATCACCTGATCAAAAAACCAAACGGCATTATACTTGTCACAGGTCCTACAGGAAGCGGAAAGACTACAACCCTCTATGGTGCTCTGGACAAGATAAATTCTCCTGACAAAAAGATAATTACTGTCGAGGACCCTGTAGAATATCAGCTTAAAGGGGTAAATCAGATACAGGTAAAGCCGCAGATTGGTTTGAATTTTGCCAATACCCTGAGGCATATCGTCAGGCAGGACCCTGATATCATTATGATAGGCGAGATCAGAGACCTGGAAACAGCAGAGATAGCCATACAATCAGCCCTTACAGGACATCTCGTATTTTCAACACTCCATACAAATGATGCACCCAGTGCAATCACAAGACTCCTTGATATGGGGGTTGAGAATTTTCTTCTTCCCTCTACCATAAGGGGAATTCTTGCCCAAAGACTTGTCAGAGTCATCTGTCCTGCATGCAAAGAAACAGATCCGTCAATTGCGAATAAAGAAGAACTCACCACCCTTGGCATCAGCAGTGATATATCCGTTTACAGCGGAAAAGGTTGTGAACAATGTTCATTTACAGGCTACTATGGCAGGTCAGGGATATTCGAATTGCTCATTGTTGATGATGATGTGCGTAAACTTATCCTGAAGCGCTCTGATTCAAACCAGATAAGAGAGCTGGCCAGGCATCATGGTATGAGAACATTGCTTGAGGACGGTGCTGAGAAGATAAAAACAGGTATCACAACATTAAGTGAGGTCCTCAGGGTAACACAGGAAGAATAGAAAATCCGAAGGGGCTACCGAGGCTTTCATAGATGAGCTGGAGGATTTTCACTCTTCTTTCCTTCTAAAACTTCACGAAGAAATTTTTCATATCTCAAAGCTATTCTGTCCCAGGTATAATCCTTTACCCAATCCCTTCCTCTCTGTCCCATTTCTTTCCGTTCATTGCTTGTGATAAGGTCTTTCATGGCCTGAGCCAGAGAAAGGGCATCTCCTGTCTTAAAAGATATCCCTGCTCTAATCGTGGTTATATAACTAAAATTAGGAATTTCACTCACAACTACTGCCTTACCGCATGCCATTGCCTCAAGAATTGCAATGCCCTGAGTCTCATGTCTGGATGGAAAAACAGCATATAATGCCCTTCTTATAATCTCTCTTTTTTTATTGCCGGAAACCCAGCCCAGGAATTCTATATTTCTTCTTATATTATCAGGTAACTTCATAAGCTCGGCTTTAAATAATTCTCTATCTCTCCCATCTCCAGCGATAACTAACCTGATATCTGGAAATGATTTATAGAACTCTTTATATGCCTTTATAAGAATATCGAGCCCCTTTCCATAAATATCTATCCTTCCTATATACAGAATATAATCACCCTCTTCAGGGGAGGTCTCCAATAATTCAGGAGATATGCCATTTGGGATGACCTCAATGCACCCCCTCACCCTAACCCTCTCCCGCAAGGGGTGAGGGGACACATATAATCCCCCTCCCTCGAGGGGAGGGGGTGAGGGGGAGGGTGAAAGGTTTTCGGATAAAAGTTTTTTAGCCGTTTCACTACTTATAAAAATAAAATTATCATAGAACCTTGGCCTCAGGGATTCCAGACTATAGAGAATCGAGGCATAAGCAAGATTATATTTTTTAAAATAGAGCGTGCCAGTATATCCCTGTACCTGCAGGATAAGAGGTTTTTTAATAAAGGCATGTAAAAATGTGGGGATAGCAGGAGAGAATTCCTCAATTATAATATCAAAATCTTCACCATGTTGTTTAACAAATACCGCAGAGTGATAAGCATATGACAGCAGGGTTTTCGCCAGGCTTTTACTCTCCGTGCCAACAAACAGGTGCCTCAGTCCCTCTATCTCTCCATCCTTAGCCCCCGGATATTTCTTACAGAGAAGTGTGATATCATGCCTGTCCTTCAGGCGCCCATATATCTCGTATGCCCTTATCCCAACACCACCTATGCCAAAATAATCACCTTTGCTCTCATAGAGGAGATGAAGAATCTTCATACCTTTTCCTTCAGCCTTTTTCTATCAGCTCCTTACGCAGCCTTTCGTCATTAATAACCATTAGAATCAACCCACTCAAAGATAACTGCCTGTTTTATTCGAAGAGATAAAAGGCTGAGTATTTAAAAGAATGTGCAATGATTAAGACTAAGTTTCAGTCCTTCCATATAGATCATCAAATCTCTTTATATCGTCCTCCCCTACATACTCGCCGTTTTGAACCTCTATTATCTCAAGCGGTACCTTACCGGGATTCTCAAGTCTATGAGGCGTAGATTTAGGTACATAGGCGCTCTCATTTTCGTGTATAAAGGTTTCTTTGTTTCCGATGGTGACCTTTGCGGTTCCCTTGACCACAACCCAGTGCTCACTCCTGTGATGATGCAACTGGAGACTCAATTTTCCCCCTGGCTTAACCACAACACTTTTTATCTTATATCTCACACCCTCTTCGAGAACAGTATATTCTCCCCAGGGCCTGTAGATGGTTTTATGTTCTGATGCCTCTATTCTCTGTTTAGATCTCAATATATCAACCACGTCTTTCACCTTCTGGGAATCTCCCCTTTTTGCAACGAGTATGGCATCATCTGTTTCGACAATCAAGAGGTTTTCAAGTCCTACAGTGACTACCAAACGTTTATCTCCTATTATCAGTGTATCCCTTGTGTCTATATCAATCACATCGCCTATCTTTACGTTCCTCTTGTTATCCTTTTCAAAAACCTCAAGCAAAGAATCCCATGAGCCAATATCATTCCAGTAGATGTCGAGAGGTATGGTAACGACCCTGTTTGACTTTTCCATTATCGCATAGTCGAGGGATATATCTGGCATGTCGCTAAAATTTGAGATAACTTCCTCGTAAGTGGACTCAAATGCCTTATATATATCAGGCGTATACTTCTTGAATTCTTCCATGATAGTACTTATGTTGAAGGCAAATATCCCTGAGTTCCAGAGGTAATTGCCGCTATCAAGGTAGCCTCTGGCGGTCTCCAAATCAGGTTTCTCTGTAATTTCCTCTACCCTGAAGTAACTCTGACTTCTGACTCCGCCTGCAGCGGATGACTCCGCCTCAGGCGGATGCGCCCTGATTTTTATATATCCATAACCCGTCTCAGGACTTAGGGGCTTGATCCCGAAGGTAACAATATAGCCTTCCCGAGCAATTCCTTCCGCTTCTTTGACATACTCGATGAACTGTTCATCCGGGTTTATTATATGGTCAGAAGGGGAAACAAACAAAACCTCATTCTTACCACACTGTAACCTCTCTGTACAGTATTTCAGTGTAAGGGCTATTGCAGGAGCAGTATTTCTTCTTGCTGGCTCAAGGACCATATCCTTTGAGAGGGCTGGGGATATGGCGTCAAGATCAGCCATCACATGGAACTTGTAATCATTATTCGTGACCACAATGATATCCTCTGGCGGTATGAGCTTCAGTAGCCGCTCTGCTGTCTGCTGAAGGAGGGACTTTCCGCCACTGAGCTTAAGGAACTGTTTCGGATAGTTACTCCTCGATAGGGGCCAGAGCCGTGTCCCGCTTCCGCCTGCAAGGATTATAGCTTTCATGTTTATCTCATAGGTTCTCAGGTGCTGTCTAAATTACCTTAACAACGTCCTCTGGATTTCATACTATCCCAGCTATTCTCAGTTTGTCAATGGATTATAATCTTGGAGTTTTTGTGATATAATTCGAACATAAATGTTTGGGAAAATCCTTATCGTCTCCATTTTATTGACTTCCCTCATCCCTTCTATATCTCTTGGCGGAAGTAATTTAAGGTATCTTCCAGCTTTTAGCGCACTTTTCCTCTTTGCACTCTATTCCCTTTTCTGTATTAGAAACGGAGAAAATCGCAATTATCTAAAAAACTACCTCTATGAAAACAAGTACATCTTACTTATAGTAATTTTATATATCTTAATGATTTACTTCTCGTCATTCAATGTTGTCGAAATCAATAAAAATTTAATGTTGGTGTCCGGAATAAGTATTATACTGATCGTAATCCATTTTCTTTTCCCTGTGATACTTCAAAAAAGAGAAGATTTTTTATTTATACCAAAAACCCTTTTTCTTATAGGTTTATTAAACTCTACAATAGCCATCATCTTATTTATTCTTAATAAGATTAAAAATACTCAATACGGCATAGATGGGATACAATTGTTCTCTGCAAAATTTGCTATATTGCCTGAGCTTGAAGTAACCGTGCTTAAAGGAATATTTTCAAATCCCAATTCCCTTGGTATGCTTATGGCTATTGTATTCCCTGCTGGTCTTCTGCTTATTATGGAAACAAAAAAACTTTCGTCTAAGCTCATGCTTATCTCGTGTTTATTTATGTTTTTATTTACCTTAGTTAGTTCTCTTTCCCGGGCATCAATTTTAGCTACAACCATTACCCTCCTACTTTTTATTGCTCTTAGAGCAAAATTATTTTTTACTATCATCAGAATATTCATAATTGTATTTATTTCATTGATAACCTTCCTCATAATCTCAGGTGTTAAGTTTAGTTCATCAGGTACTTTAAAGATTATATTTGGAGATCGGGTTGACTTATGGAATAGGTCGGTAGAAGCTATTCAGGATAACATGGCGTATGGAATTGGGCTATCAAATATTGTCAAATTACTTTCACACGCATCTCATAACACATATATAGAGATAGCGCTTGGTTTTGGTATTAGTGCACTGATTTTTTATTCGTTATATTTAATAGTATCAATTCTAAAAGTAAAATTACAAAAGGACCGCAATCTTTCCATATATACACTCTTAACTTTTAGCAGCTTTTCGGTCTTGCAGATGTTTGAGACATTGCAATTTGGAGGGTTATCAATAGCCAATTTTTACTTTCTCATAGTTCTTGTTTCTTATCTGTCCATTTCTTCTTCACTTTCAAAATCCAGGTTATCTCCATTTTAAAAAATATTTTATGTACAGAATGTTCAAATCCACTTGGATATTTGATCTTAAGTTCCTCAGTCTTCATACACCTACCTCCTGAATACCCAATTATATCATAACCTCCGTAACTGTTAAGTTGAAAATATGTATGAAATATGCATAATAAATATATGAAATTTGAGTGTGATGACGATAAGAGCAGTGCAAACAAGATAAAACACGGGATTGATTTTGAAACTGCAAAGAACATATGGTTGGATGAGAATCGTGTTGAAATTCATGCCCCACATCCTGTGGAAGACCGAAGCATTATAATCGGCAGACAACATAATAAATTATGGACTGCAATATATACCATGCGAGGTGATGTAATACGCATCCTCTCAGTGAGACGTGCCAGAAAAAAGGAGGCAATGCTTTATGAAAAAGAAAAAGCTGGCTAAAAGTAGCGCTGAATTTGACCGTCGATTTGATTCTGGAGAGGATATCCATGACCTTATAGATATGTCTCAGGCCAGAGTAATCCATCATGGGAAGAAAGTACGCATTACACTGGATATCTCAGAATCACTGGTTAAAGAGATCGATGATATACGGAAGCGAATAGGTGTTGACCGCGGCGCCTTGATAAAAGTTTGGCTACATGAGAAAGTAAAGCAGGAAAAAACTGTTTAGTGCAATCACCTACTATATAAGCTTAGTATTAAGAATATGACCTTAACTTATAGAAGAAAATAGAACCGTCAGGCTGTCCCATTTTTTCCGATGCTCTTGTTCTCCTCCAGAACCCTGTAATTCTCCGCATAGAGTTCCTCGTCGTCTTCCGGCAGAATCACGAGAACAGCGCCTTTCGGAATCCTGTCAAGAACATCCGGGTTCTCAAAGGTATACTTCATCCACTCCGAGTGAAGGTCCAGGTTCTTCTTAATCACTTCATCTCTGGTCATTTCATCAACTCCTTTTCGAGGCTTTCTCTATATTGCCCCCAATTCATCTTTAAATCAAGGGTTGCTCTCTTCTTGTTCTGAGCATGTGTCCTTGTCAACCCCATATTTATTGCTTTCTCTTTATAATGACAGGTAGAATTAGAGTCAAAGATTTTGAGACATAAAAGGAGGTGTTGAATCATGTTAAGGCATTTCACACTTGAATATTGGATAGATGAGGGATGGTATGTGGGACGGATAAAAGAAGTTCCCGGTGTTTTCAGTCAGGGTGAAACACTTGATGAATTAGAGAAAAATGTCCGGGAGGCATACAAATTAATGACGGAAGAAGAAGAGCCGGTTTGGACTTCGGTTCAGCAAAAGGAAATTGAGGTTGAGGTGTGAAACGGCAGGAGTTCATCAAGGAACTAACTGCAGCAGGATGTTATCTAAAACGGCACGGAGCAAATCATGATATTTATGTAAATCAGAAGAACGGCAGGAAAGCTCCTGTTCCCCGCCATTCAGAAATTAAAGACAGCCTTTGCATGCTCATAAGAAAACAACTTGGGATATAATTGAGGTATTAGAAATTTCCAGGCCGTGAGCCAGCCAGTCTTGGGGTAGCTTCAAAGATTATCTGACAATCGAACGGACGACTTTCAGGATAAGCTGCATCTTGTCTTGTTCAATGTCCTTAACCAAGCCGCAGCGCAAAGGGGTAGAGTCGCGTCTTGAATTTTAGCACTTGCACTCTTATGCCGGCACGCCTCGTGAATAGGGTTCTTGCATGAAAAGCTGTATTAAGAATCGAAATAGCATAGAGTGAAATCAGGGACAGGTTCTCATTTTAGGTCTTTATAAATATGAACCCGTACCCAATTTTAGTTCCTTTTTTGCTTCACGACTATTTCTGGAAGTTCAGAGGTAAGAATCAATCAGGTCTTTGAGAGATACCCATCGATTTCTTTTACATACTGACTGTACATATCCTGGGCCATTCTGACTGCATCAAGCACGAGCGAATGTTCGAGAAGATCATATTCATGAACAAGCCTGTTTCTCAGGCCCGCGGACGGAGCGAGTTTACCGGCGAGATCCTGGGATATGATTTTGAGTTCTCCTGTTTTGACAAAGCTTTCATAATAATCGTCAGGCACTGTATTGCCTGCCTGTACAAGAATGTGAGTGTTGATATCAATGGCTGCTTCAATAAGTTCCTGTAAAAGCCTCTCGGTGGCCTTCCTTTTATAAAAATCCTCGATATATTCTTCTCTGGTCATGGCTGCTATCGGCTCAAGGGCTTTCAGGTTCTCTATGATAACAGCGAGTTTCCTTCTGATGATTTCTTTCTCTAACGGGTTCATGCCGACTTCCTTCGCCCGAGGAAATAGCCGATTGCCTCTGCCCGGCCATCACGGAGTTTTTTTGTGTCTGCATACATCCTGAACGCGAGAGAGCAAAAGGTATTGAAGAGTCCGGGGGTCTTCTCATACAGGAGCCTGCCGGTTTTCACAGCAGCATACCGCAACAAAGGACTTGCCCTGCTCAGGTCAACCACATCAACAGTATCGGTGCGGAGAAGTCTGATAACCCTGTTGGTAAGCTCAAGAATATCCGCCGGGCCTTCAAACATGAATGCAAGATCAATATCACTGCGCTTATGCATCCTCCCATGCGCCGATGAGCCGAATAACAGAACAAACTGCAGCCTTTCCTCACTCAGAAGGGGCGTCAGCCTTCCCCGGATTTCTTCAAAAGATAATGCCCTTTTTGGATTCATCACAAATCTATTCTTTCACAATGTCCCTGCAAAATCAATTGCCTTATTAGTCCATGGGTCGTAATTAATAGGATAACCTATCAGCTTTCCTACTGCCTACTTCCCATCTTCTATAAACTTGAACTATCCTCCCGCCTTTTCCTACCCGGCTCTGAGTGTAGAAGACGGGCCCCCTGTCCTCCAGTTTGATTGCCAGTGCGAAGAGAATCCAGAGTGGAGCCGATCCGATAATACCGATCAACGATAGGATAAAATCAAAAAGTCTCTTGAGCATTACTATTTTTTCTCTAATACTTAACAATATGACTGCCAATGCAGCATGCACCTCCTATAACGAAAATTCTCACCTGCTCCCCTTAGATCTCCAGACCAGCCACCTCGGTGTCCTGAACTTCACAATTTGCCAGTAAAGCCATAGATAAAACAGCATGAAAAGCACAACAAATACCATAAGAATTAAAGTATTCTGCCAGAATAAAACCGCTGGTATTATTGAAAAAAGGGAAAGCACCCAAAGATAAGGCGATGTCATGGCATTGCGTTTTGTAAGGTATTTTGCACTTTTCTTACCCACTGTCCATTGCAGAAGCCGTTTGTAAACTATCATATGGAAATGCAAACCATCCGGCATACCTGGTGATTGACCGCGCAAAAACTTTTTGCGATAAATAGAAAACAGAGTCTCCAATACAGGATAGATCACAAGAAGCATCGGGAACCATGGAGAGACCTCTGGATGTCGGTTTACAAGAAGCACTGATACCACTGCAATTATAAAGCCTATGAAATATGCCCCGCTGTCTCCAAGAAATATCATTCCGTTTGGATAATTCCAGATGAGAAACCCTGCTACCGCCCCGAGCATTGACAGGCAAAGAAACAATAAAAATAGGTCGTTTACCTTAAATGAAACAT
The DNA here is from genome assembly GCA_020053565.1 of Thermodesulfovibrionales bacterium. Lineage (GTDB taxonomy): Bacteria > Nitrospirota > Thermodesulfovibrionia > Thermodesulfovibrionales > SM23-35 > VGWZ01. Next base: position 3,195 of record JAGVMY010000100.1, on the reverse strand, counting down.
AAGCAAGTGCTACGAGAATAAAGGTAGCTATAACGCCAGCCAGACCATTATAACCATCAATAATATTTATCGCATGGGAAACTCCTGCCACCGCAACCATTGTCAGGAGTAAAGAAAAAGGGATGAATGCCAGCCAGCTATCCACAAATGGCAAAGACAACCTTGTAAACCCTGCATCTAATAAAAAGAATGCCAAACATGCAGCAACCATTGTCAAAAGTAGCCTCCATAAAACACCTACCCTTTTCGTAATATCCTCGGAAAGACCGCTCAAAAAAGCTGGCATTGAACAGCCAAGCAATAACAAGGTTTCTGTTGCAAAGATCTTTTTCTGCCATATAAATATCCCTGCAGACATGATCATCCCCGCCATGATTGCTACGCCACCGATGCGGGGTGTAAGTCTCGTATGAAACTTCTGTGGACCACCTTTCACAGGGTCAGAAATCAGATGCCCATACAAATAACTATAGCGGATAATAAAAAGACAGGTTAATGCAGAGATGAAAAAGGAAAATATTATTGCCAGCATTGCCTTAACACATCCGTAGGTTCATGGTACAATCTTTTTGGACATTGTTTGAATACCAAGCCAAATGTTTTTTAAAGAATACATAAGCTTATAATACCAAAATCCAGATTTAAAAATGATCTTAATCATATCAGCCACATAAGCAAATAAATATCCCATAATGCAGCGAATGGAAAAATCTTTATTGAATTGTTTTTTTATCATGTATTTTTCTTTGGCATAAGTCCTGTAAGAAGTTGTTGAACCTGAAACGCTGCTTCTGTGAATTCTAAAAGATGACAGGACTTTATCAATACGATATATTTTATATACCTGTCCGACCCTTATCCAGTAATCAAAATCGCAGCAATTTATATCTGTTCTTAAATGTCCTATCTTTTTAATAACTTCCTTCCTGTAAAAAGCGGAGGGATTAGGAATCACACTGGTACAGCTTGACAGGACATTATCAATATTGAAATCTTTTATTCCGATGGTTAAAATTTTTCTATTTTTATCATCAATTAGATTACATCTGCCGAATACAAAATATGCATCTACATTTGATTTGAAAAATTCTACTACCGTTGAGATAGAACCCTTCTCATAAAAATCATCACCGCCAAGCCACCCTAATATTTCGCCTTTTGATAAATTCCAGCCTTTATTCCATGCGTTACATGCTCCCCTGTCAGGCTCTGAAATAAAGACTACTTTGTCAGGATATAGACCATTATATTTTTTTATAATATCCAGCGTCCCATCATTGGACCCGCCATCTACTAAAATATGCTCCACATAAGGGTAATCCTGCGACAATACACTCTGAATACATTGTTCTATGTATTGAGAACAATTCAGCACCGGTGTGATTATGCTGACCAGCGGGAAATATCTATTATCCATATTAGATAACAATAATACTAGCTCCGGGCACACCCATTTCCTTCAGCATGCCTAATATTTCATTGGCACTGTTGAGGTTAGTCACAACTACTATCCCGCTGTAATTTTTAATTTCATCAATGGGGAGGACATTATGGTTAAACAGTCTTTTACCACTGGTCAAATCAAAGACTGCCTTAATTTTCAATCTTCCATTAATCATTTTATACAAAACATTAGCCTCATCGCCAGCGCCGCAGATAGCTATTTCTGTAATGCCTCTTGAAACAATGTCTTGAAGTGCCTTACTGCATTTTTCATAGATATTTGAATTATACAGAAACATATTTTTAATTATATCGGGCATTTTATAAAATTTACTAATCGTATAATTTAAGGGATTTGGTGAACTTAATGCCTTGTTAATTTTTGTAAAGACCTGCTTCCACAGCATATAAACATATGTCGCTGCCATGCGATAGTTTTTTATATATTTAGAAACAGCATATTCCTCTTTTTTCTTTCTATCTTTTAATCTTTCTACTGTCCATTCGTTAACATCTCTTTGATTCACAGCAGATATTATCAATTCTTCATTTGCAATTACATAGCTTCTATTTAACCTGAGCGCCTTGATAGCAGCATTTTCTACAAGCGGCATTATCCGTCCTGTTTTTATAATATTAAGAGCAGTTGTTGACATATTTTTCCCATCATGCGGACCTAAATAGTTATCCTTACCGTCAGTTCCATGATGCCATACATGATATATAAACTCGTTTTGATGCCATATTTCTTTTTTCCCCGCATTCACAAGCCTGAATGTCATATCATAGGGCCCGCAGATATGTCCAAGATAATCAATATGCTCATCGGCCCCTCCTATATTTATAAGGTCTTCACGAAGGGCACACATGCAGGCACCATAGTTCAATGTGTGCAGAGGGTCATCTTTATCAAGTAATCCGGTAGTCTTCCCATCCTTCCAGTTTATGCACCCTCCACTTAAAACCTTTTTTATGGATGGGTAGTTGAAAGGATAAAACTTCCTGTCTATATTCCGTACCTCATCTATATGAAGCACTATATTCCTGTCTTCTTCAAAAGACCTGATAATGCTTTCTACAAAGGTCGGACTGAATATGGCATCAGAATCACAGAAACATATAATTTCTCCTTTAGTTGCAATAATACCAATGTTAAACATCAAGTGCTTATGGTAATAGACATTTTCAGGCATCTCCATAACAATCCACCGGTCAATGACTGGATGATTGCCATGCATTTTGCATTCCTTTAATTTATTTTCAATTTCAGAAGGACGTCTGCTGTAATACTCTATCCATATTATCTCGTATTGGTTTCTTGATATAGTCTGGTTATTAAGATAATCCAGAGAATGAAGGCTCTCCCGACATGACCAGTCAAGAAGGATGATGCTTACCTTTGGAGAGATGTGATTTTTATTGTCAAATATAATGGTCATTATTATTGGTTCTTTCACATTCCAGGTGGGTAATTCCCCCCTTAGAAAAGGGGCACAACCCCCTCAATCCCCCTTTATTAAGGGGGAAGTAATGACCCCCTTTAATTCCCCCTTTGTTAAGGGGGGAAGGGGGTTGTTTTTCATGTTCCCAATCCAACCCTTAATTGCCATTAAAACATTGCCTATATCTTTCTTAACATCGCTATTATTTATATGCTATGTCTCAAGGCTCTGCAGCCAATTGCCGGCCTTTTTTACAAGGACTCCGTTAAGAAACAGTTCCCTCTTCAGATTCTTTACAAGAAGAATAGGT
>JAGVMY010000086.1 GCA_020053565.1 Thermodesulfovibrionales bacterium | reverse complement strand
TTTCTCTTATCTTCTTTACTGTCAATCCTTTAATCTCAGGTACGAATATTCCTTTAAAAACGAACAAGCCCTGTTCATATCTTCCTTTTGTGGTAGTTGAGATATAATTCTGTCTATATAATTCCTTTCAAGGAGTAATCTGAAAGAAGTCTTGAAATTGAGGTCGAATATCCACGAGAGTTGCATAAGTTTAAAATCATTTAATGTCTTTACTTTCGAAAGAGAAACCATTTGCTTTCTATGGATGCATGAAAGGATTTCTTCTGAATATTCTGTGGTATCTGGTAGTCCAAGACTTACTGCAGAAGCCCTTTCCTCTTGAGAACTCTCATAATATTCTATAAATACCCGCCATATATCCAGTTTATCCGCATCCCTTATAAGTTTAATGAAAACAGCACTACCCTCTTCTTCATCTGCTGGTAATGAATAGGCATTATGAAATCTTACTGACCGGATGATTAATTTCTGTTCATCTTCAGGGAGGTTCTTGAGAATCTTTTCCTCAAGGAGTGTGTGCGCTCCCAGAACCCCGTGATTAACAGAAATGCTATCATTAAATGTTTTGTACTTTGCGTATTGAGGAAATCTTCCGATATCGTGGAAAAGTGCTATCGTCTCAGCGAGCATTATCTCGTTATTACTGAGAGATAATTCTCTGGCTATCTCTATAATATGTTTACATACATTGAAGGTATGGTTTTCCTTAAGAGAGATATTTTTCTGCTCTTCACTGTCTGGAGAATAGAAAGATTTGCAATAGGCAGAAAACAAATTTCTGAAAAATAGTAAATCATCCTTCGTCATATTCGATTGTTAATATACATTAAAACCGTAGTTTCAAAGAAGACTATCAGGAAATCTGCTCACGTCTTTATAAAGGAAAACAGGGCCATCTTTACATACGAATTGACTGCCATGCTGACAATGACCACATTGTCCAATGCCACACTTCATCCTCCTTTCAAAGGATACATAAACCCTCGAAGGAAGGAATCCTCTTAAAAAAAGCCCTCTCGAAACAAAGCGCATCATAATCTCAGGACCACAGAGAAACGCAAAAGTCTTTTCAACATGAAATGCTGCCTTATCTAAAAGTTCTGTGACAAGGCCGATATGGTAAGACCAGATCATATGAGATGGAACTTCGTCAACGGTTAAGAACACAGTACTATCTTTTTGCCATACTTCACATTCGTCTTTGAAAAGTATATTGTCAGGTCTTCTTGCACCGTAGATGAGGGTAATATTCCCGAAAGAATCTCTTTTGCTGAGAATTTCCTGTATGACAGGTCTCATTGGTGCAATGCCCACACCTCCTGCGACGAGAAGGATGTCTTGTCCAACAGCGCTCTTTAAAGGCCAGCTTGAACCATAAGGGCCTCTGAGAAATATCTCATCTCCTTCTGTTAACCTTTCGATAAATTTTGTTACTCTTCCAACTGCCTTAATGGTATGTTGGAATCTATTTTCATAGACGATTGAGCTTAAGGATACAGGAGCCTCTCCAACTCCAGGATACCCCACCATATTGAATTGGCCCGGCTCTGGCTTGTACTCACCATCTCTCAGCAACAGACTGTATGTTCTTACATCAGTGGTCTCTACTTTTATATCTGTGATAACTGCTTTTAACGGTAAAAACGGATTTTTCAATAGGGGTGACTCCTTTGAACCTCTTTTGCCATTTCTGTCAGGTCTATTTTTGTAGGACACCAGTTGATGCATCTGCCACAACCCACAGTTTTTGTTACGCCATACTGTGATGTGTAGTTTAAATTATGCATCACAAACTGCCTGAGCCGGGATGCCCTCGATCTCCTAAAATTTCCGCCATGAACCTCTGTGAACCTCAAATCCTGGCATGCATCCAATTGCCTGAATCTCCTTATCTCCATAAGGTCCATGCTCATTTCATCAACAATGTTATAACAGAAGCACGTGGGGCAAACCATAACACAATTTGAACATGAAAGACATCTCTCATCAGCAGTTGTTGCCCAGACAGGGTGATTAAGGTTTTTCATTAAGAGATCTTCAAGACCTCTCATATCAATAATTTTATTGAAGCTTTTCAGAAGCGCTTTCTCTTTCTCAGACTTAAGGCTCCATTCATTTGGGCCTGCTTCTTTCCCTTTTAAATGTAATATCTCAAAACCCTCCTTACTTTTAATCTCTGCTAAATAATCTTCTCCAAGATCCGTGAGCACTATATCAAATCCTGATTGAGCATGAAGATGCGGACCTGTGCCAACAGATGAACAAAAACAGTTCTCAGATACCTGCATACAGTTAAGGCCAATAAGGATAGAATTCCCTCGTCTTGCTTTATAGTAAGGATCAATAACGTCACCGAGGAATGTCCTGTCCAGATAAAGGATTGCATTGATATCACAGGGATGAATACCAACAATCACCTGTTTTTCTGTCTCTGGCATAACTTCCTCGATTGATAGAGACAGAGATTTATCCTTTATGAATGTCAGAATATCCTCTTTTGGCTTGTAAATAAGCAGCTTCCCTGGTGATAACATTGTCGTTGAATAATCCATAAAAAGATCTGCTGAGGAGGATATCTCTTTAAAAACTGCCTGATTATTATCTCTTACAGGCCCAAAGACCCTATATTCAGGCCTCAGGGCATCTATAGAGTTAAAGAACAAATCCTTCGAGATTAACACATTAGATTCTTGGAAACCGTGCTCCCCAGTCATACCATTTCCAGACATCTCTTGCCAATTCCTCGTACTCACTCTTGATATGTTCAAAGAGGCGTGCATTCTCTATGGCTATCGCACCATCACTTGCAAGTGCAGAAAGGAAATCTATCTCCGATGCATAAAAAGAATAAGGGATTGACGTATAAACCCTGAGGATACCGATAACAGTACCTTTGACACTTAGCGGGAGAGAAAGGAGTGCTCCGATGCCTTCTTTAATAATCTCCTCTGGATACTGTAATCTCTCATCACTGGAAACATCGGGTACAATAACTGCTAATCCCTTCATGCATTCCTGGTCTATAATGCTCTTTTCTATTTCAACAGGACCTTTCTTTATATATGCCTCACTGAGCCCATAGGTAGCCCTTATCTCCAAGGTTTTCCTCTCCTCATCGAGAAGACGGATAGATGCTGCCTTGAAACCAAGCGCCTTCGTCGCATTCTCAACAACCTTGTTGAGCACTTCATGAAGGGAGAGAGTTGAACTTATAGATCGGGATATCTCGATAAGGGCTTGCATCTGCTGCCAGATTCGTGCCCTGTCTGTAAGAATTCCTCCGAGAGATGCAAGAAACCTGAGCCTTTGAATTTCCTCTTCTGTAAAATCGTGAGGCTCTGATGTATAAACCCTGATAACACCTATTGTCTTTTCCCTTACCGTGAGAGGACAACTCATCACTGACCTTATACCTTCCCTCTTTGCCTCCTCAAGATACAGCACATGTGGTTCTGCGGTAATATCTTTTGTTCGTATGCATTC
>JAGVMY010000082.1 GCA_020053565.1 Thermodesulfovibrionales bacterium | reverse complement strand
TCTGAACCAATCACAACAGCAACTTCAAGTCTTTTGCCCAGCCTTTCTGCGTTTCTATAATGTTTTGCCCCGTCTTTATGCATATGCCAGTGCATACCCGTGGTTCTCCCGTCATATACCTGCATTCTATACATCCCGCAATTGCGAACACCTGTCTCAGGGTCTTTTGTGAAGATCATCGGAAGAGTGATGAACTTCCCGCCATCATCAGGCCATGTTTTGAGAATTGGGAAAATATCAAGTGATGGATTGTCTTTGATTATCACCTCTTTACAGGGGCCTGAGCTTACATATTTTGGAAGGAAGTCAGCAAGCCTTTTTAATTTTGGGAGAGCCTTCAGTTTTTCAATTAAGTTCGTTGGGATTTCAGGTTCAAGGAACTCAAACATGCGTGCGCCAATTTCATCAAAGCTTTTTACCTCAAGTGCAAGCTTCATACGCTCATATGAGCCAAAAAGATTCACAACACATGGAATTTTTGAATCTTTTGGATTCTCAAATAGAATGGCAGGACCGCCTTCCTTTACCACTCTATCGTTTATCTCAGCGATCTCAAGAACCGGGTCAACTTCAGCCCTTATACGTTTAAGAAGTCCTTTCTCTTCGAGTACTTTTATGAACTCCCTGAGGTCTTTATATGCCATATACCTCCTTAAAGGAAAATGTGACTTTATATTACCACAGAGAAACCATTGTTTTAAATAATAGATAGCATCAAAAATTTAGGCTTGTAAGAATTTTGCAACTTTTAAACTAAAATCTTCTTGACAAGTGTGTATGTCCTTAATATAATTAAGAAAATTACAGTGGGGTACTTATGACAAAAGCAAATTTAGTTGATGTAATCTTTGAGAAAATAGGGCTTTCAAAAAAAGAGGCTCAGGAGATCATTGAGACACTATTCGATACGATGAAACAAGCATTTGTAGAAGGCGAGTCAGTCAAGGTCTCTAGCTTTGGTACATTTAATGTGAGAAAGAAGACGTCACGAAAAGGTCGTAATCCCAAGACAGGTGAGGACTTTGAAATAACCCCAAGGAAAGTAATGACATTCAGAGCGAGCAATCAATTAAAATCTGCTATAGAGAAACAAGATGCATAAATCTGCTCCTGAAAGCGTAAAGACATACAGACCTCTTCCAGATAAGCTCTTCTATAAAATAGGAGAGGTGAGCAAGATCGTCGGTGCTGAACCCTATGTCCTCAGATATTGGGAATCAGAGTTTCCCTTCCTGAAACCGAGGAAAAGCAGATCAGGTCAAAGGGTTTATGTAAAGAAGACTATTGAGCTCATTCTTGAGGTAAAGAAGCTTTTATACGATGAAAGATATACAATAGAAGGGGTAAGAAAAAGGCTTGGCGGGGGCACTATCCATCTTGTTGAACCCACCTCTGAGCCTGAGGTTCAGACGATAGAAGTCAATAAACACTCAAGAGCAATTGAGCACGTCAAAAAAAGACTCAGGGAAATCCTCCACACTATTTCATAAAAATCGGGGCGTAGCGCAGCCTGGTAGCGCACTCGCTTGGGGTGTGAGTGGTCGGCAGTTCAAATCTGCTCGCCCCGACCATAAGAAAAAAACAGTAATCAGTGAACAGTGATTAGTTGTCAGTGATTAGACTCACAACTAAAAATTAAACGCCTGTTACTTTCTAAAATGGAATGGCACACTTGTCGCAAAAACCCCTTTTTTAAACAGGAGTATCCCTTTTATAAACAAAGCAGTCTGGTTGTGCAGGAGGTGATGCCACCATCTTGACGGGACAAATTCCGGGAGAACAACTGTCACGATTCCATCTTTGTACCTTTTCTTTACGTCTTCAATATAGTCAATCAACGGCTCTGTTATCGAGCGGTATGGCGATTCAAGAATGATCAGAGGCACTCCCATACCATATTTCCCCCATTTTTCCCTGATCTTCTCAGTCTCTATAGGGTCTAAGCACACATAGACAGCACCCACATCATCAGAAAGTGACTTTGCATACTTGAGTGCTCCAAGTACTGCCTTATGCACACCTGAAATAGGGACAACAACAGAATGGTGTTTATATTCCTCAATGACCGTACCGTTTAAAGAAAGTTGTTCTGCTGCATATTCATAATGCCTGTGTATCTTCTTTGTGAGATAGACAATACCTGGTATTGCTATTATCACAATCCATGCTCCATGATAAAATTTTGTAAAACCGATAATGATGACGACGATGCAAGTAGTGACTGCACCTACCCCATTGATTATAATATTCTTTTTCCATCCAACGTCTTTACTTTTAATCCAATGCTTGACCATGCCTGCCTGAGAGAGTGTAAATGCTAAAAACACACCTACTGCGTAAAGTGGAATAAGTGCATGAGTTTTACCTTGAAATAAGATAATGAGTAAGGATGATAGTGTAGCAAGGATTAATATCCCATTGGAAAAAACAAGTCTGTCACCGAGGTTACTCAACTGGCGTGGCATATATCTGTCCTTTGCTATAAAAGATGCAAGTCTCGGAAATCCTGCAAAACTTGTATTTGCAGCGAGGATAAGGATTAAAGAGGTCGAAAACTGTACCATATAATAAAGCACTCCTCTCCCTGTAACCACAGTTGCAAGTTGGGAAAGAACCGTTTCTTCTTCTCGCGGAAGGATTGCAAAATGATGAGATAAAAAGGTAATTCCCGCGAAGAATGTTGCTAAGATTACAGCAAGCCAGATCAGGGTAACACCTGCATTTTTTGCTTCAGGTGGTTTAAATGCCTGTACGCCGTTTGCAACAGCCTCTATTCCTGTAAGTGCTGCGCACCCCGATGAAAATGCCCTGAGTATAATAAAAAGGGCGATAAAATCCCCCGAAGGCTGTATGTCTTTGACAAAATGGGGTTGAGGCTCAAAAAAATATCCCGTAAACCCAATAGATAACAATAAAAGGAGGCTCCCGATAAAGGCATACGTTGGGAAAGAGAATACTACCCCCGCTTCTCTTACACCTCTTAAATTGGCTATTGAAATGAGAATGATTGCAATAATGCATACAAGGACTCTGTGTTCATATAAATAGGGGAATGCTGAGGTGAGAGCGGCAATACCTGCGGTTACACTGACTGCAACTGTCATCACATAGTCAATGAGGAGCGCTGCACCTGCAACAAGACCTGCATTTATTCCGAGGTTTTCTTTTGCTACAATGTAGGCTCCACCACCGGTTGGATATGCGTGGATAACCTGATAATATGATGTGGCAACTATTATAATAAGAACTGCGATAGCTATACCGACAGGGAGGGTATAGCTCAGGAGCAAACTTCCAGCAATAATAAGCGCGAGAAGTATCTCTTCTGTTGCATATGCCACAGAAGAAAGTGCATCGGATGAGAATATGGCAAGGCCCGTTAGTTTTGTAAGTCTCTCGCGTTTTTCTTTGATTGTTTCAATAGGCTGGCCGATGAGAAATCTCTTGATAGACATATTTCCTCCTCAGAGGGCAGCAGGAGGGAAATAAAAAAGACCGCCGGGCAGCGGTCTTATTTTCGATCCTTTGCCCTTCCAAATACCTGCGAGGTTAGCTGTCGGGCTCGGGCTTGGAAGTGCCCTATTCCCGGAAATTTCCGGGAAATACGCCCCAAATACTGGGTCCCCCGCATCCCGATGTATCGGGATTTAGGCTACATTTGAACACTATACCCTTTAAAATATTTTGTCAAGTCTTTATACTTAAATAGCACTTTTCATATGATGACTACCATTTATACTTTTTTAGATTGGCTTGTAAAAACTATTGGAACGATGGGTTATCCAGGTATTATGTTCTTGATGTTTATCGAGAGCACCTTTATTCCGCTTCCTTCTGAACTCGTAATACCCCCTGCAGGATATCTTATCTCACAAAACCAGATGAGCTGGATAGGTGTAATACTATCAGGCACGCTCGGGAGCGTGTTAGGCGCACTTTTCAACTATGCTATTGCAATCTATTTTGGGAGACCATTCATACTCAAATACGGAAAATACTTTGGAGTTTCACATAATCATTTCATTAAAGGAGAAATATTTTTCCTCAAACACGGCAATATCAGTACATTCATAGGAAGACTTATCCTGGGTGTACGGCACTACATATCATTTCCTGCCGGCTTAGCCCGAATGAACCTTAAAAAATTTTGTTTTTATACTGCATTTGGTGCGAGCATCTGGGTCTTGGTGCTTGCATATATCGGATATTTTGTTGGTAATAACAAAGAAAAGGTTATAGAAGTAAGCAAACAGTGGACTCTGTACATTATTGTTGGTTGTGTTTTGCTTGTAATTGCCTACATTTTTTGGCATAGAAGAAGACAAAAACCTTTGGTATAATTGTCAATGCGTTTTATTGCAGATCTCCATATCCATTCGCGGTATTCGCGTGCGACGAGCCCAGATATGTCTGTAGAGAATCTCTGGAAATGGTCCCAGCTTAAAGGGATAGATGTCATCGGCACAGGTGATTTCACGCATCCTGAGTGGTTTGTTGAACTAAAAGATAAACTTGAAGTAACAAGCAATAACTTATTTAAATTAAAAGATAACTATAGAAAGCTCTATATTCCGGAATCGTGCAGGTCAGAAGTTTTTTTTATGCTCACAACAGAGATAAGCTGTATCTACAGCAAAAATGGAAGGATTCGAAAGATTCATAATCTTGTCTTTATACCTGATTTTAATGTCGCTTCAAAAATCAATGCTGCGTTATCGAAGATCGGAAACCTTTCAGCTGATGGAAGACCTATTCTCGGACTCGATGCAAAGGAGCTGTTGAAAATCATACGAGATATATCTGATGAAGCCATGCTTGTGCCTGCCCATGCATGGACACCACATTTTTCGATTTTTGGTTCAAATTCAGGCTTTGATTCTTTTGAGGAGTGTTTTGAGGAACTGACCCCTTATGTGTATTCTATCGAAACAGGTCTTTCATCAGACCCTCCTATGAACTGGCGACTTTCGCATCTCGACCATATTACCCTTATATCGAATTCGGATGCACATTCACCAGCAAAACTCGGACGTGAAGCAACTATTTTTGATACTGACATATCATATAAGGCCATAATCGATGCGATTAAGAACAAAAGAGGGTTTTTAGGAACAATTGAATTTTTCCCCCAGGAGGGGAAATATCACTATGATGGACACAGGACATGCGGCATACGCCTTTCCCCAAAAGAAACAATACAACATAACTATCTCTGCCCTGTGTGCGGGAAAAAGGTCACTATAGGTGTCATGCACAGGGTAGAAAAACTCGCCGACAGGGAAGATGGTTTCAGGCCAGAAGGTTCACCACCTTATTATTCTGTCATTCCCTTACCTGAAATCATTGCAGAGACCTTAAAAGTTGGTGTAAACAGTAAGACTGTTGAAAATGAATATTTTAAATTGATTGAGAAACTTGGCAATGAATTTAAGATACTCATAAACGCTTCTGTTGATGAAATTGAATCAGCAGGTTCACCTGTTCTGTCAAAGGCTATATCGAGAATGCGTGCAGGTAATGTTCATATTAAACCGGGTTTTGATGGGGAGTACGGAAAGATAACAATTTTCGAAAAGACGGAGAAAACAAATGTGAGTAATCAGAGAAAACTCTTCTGATACCTTATCTATAGTACTTTAATGTATCTATAGTACTTTAATGTATCTATAGTACTTTAATGTATCTAT
>JAGVMY010000078.1 GCA_020053565.1 Thermodesulfovibrionales bacterium | reverse complement strand
GATGTACGTTCAACATGCCTGAGAAACTGGTAGCCAAGTCCTACGCCTTTATGGGCTCCCTCAATTAACCCCGGTATATCAGCAACAACAAAGCTTTTGAAATTACTGAGCTTTACCACTCCCAGGGTAGGAACAAGCGTCGTAAAAGGATAGTCAGCTATCTTTGGCTTGGCAGAAGTAATAACTGATATAAGTGTTGATTTTCCTGCATTCGGAAGTCCGATTAATCCGACATCGGCAAGGAGTTTTAATTCGAGTACTAACCACCTCTCCTCACCCCCTTCTCCAGGTTGTGCAAACCTTGGAGCCTGTCTGACAGGTGTAGCAAAATGTGCGTTTCCCAGTCCGCCCCTTCCCCCTCTTACAACAACTTGATACTTCCCTTCAGAATCAAAGTCTACCATTATCTCTCCGCTCTCTCCATCTTTAATCACAGTACCGACTGGAACATTTATTATCATATCTTCCCCATCTTTACCGTGCATATTTTTACCCTTACCGTGTTCCCCACGCCTTGCTTTATACTCTCGCTTGTATTTGAAATCTAACAGCGTGTTTAATTCACGTGTTGATTTAATAATTACATGCCCCCCTCTTCCTCCATCACCACCGTTAGGGCCACCTCTTGGTACATACTTCTCCCTTCTGAAGCTCACGCATCCCCTTCCACCATCTCCAGCCTTTATATAAATTTTTACATAGTCAATAAATTGCATGCTGCCTTAGTTTACATCACTCATATGCTCTAAAGAAACAGTTAGGACATAGTATTTGAGCGGATTACATGATTACTTGTATTACTTCTAACCCAGATAATTCATGAATTCTAACAAAACGGACAGGATATGGTATTTGAGCGGTTTCTTTTGCTGATAGTTCAGACAGGATGTCTGAACAGGCAAAAGCCTCGGAGACAAACAGGATGTTTGTCGAGAATGAGCGAAGATGCCATATCCTGTCCTCAAATCTATAGTTTATGAATTATCTGGGCTAAAACAAAAAAGGCGGACCAAAGGCCCGCCTTTTAATTTTACCTGAAATGTCTGCCTATTGTGCAACCGGATGAACGCTTATCTGTAACCGTGTCCTGTCTTTTCTCTCAAAGCTCACTACACCATCAATCTTCGCAAAAAGAGTATCATCTGAGCCTTTGCCCACATTCATACCAGGATGGAATTTTGTGCCTCTCTGCCTTACAAGTATATTTCCGGCCTGAACAAACTGTCCACCAAACCTTTTCACTCCAAGGCGTTTTGATTCGCTGTCACGGCCATTTCTTGAGCTTCCTACACCTTTCTTATGTGCCATGTGTATCCTCCAAAACTATCTCTTTAATCTTTAAAGATGTATAAGGTTGCCTATGCCCTCTTAGTTTTCTGTATACTTTCCGCGGTCTCTGTTTGAATACAAGTACCTTTTTTGCTTTCCCTGTATTTTCTACTGATGCAATAACCTTAACACCGCTCACATAAGGAGAACCATATGTGCTTTTATTTTCTCTGGCAACCATGAGTACCTTATCAAGGGTTATCTCTGACCCGCTCTCTAAAGAGAGCTTTTCTACCCTTATCGTCTCACCAGGAGATACCTTATATTGTTTCCCACCATTTTCAATAATTGCGTACATTATTCCTCCAAAAAAATAGTATAGCACGATTTATTTTTAAAAACAATACATTATTCTTCTTCAAGGGCATCAATGAAACTCTTCAATATTTCTTTGTCTTTATCCGACATTTCTATAAATTCTATCCCTATTTCATACTTATCAACATCTTCCGAAACAATTTTTATACAATTAGAAACTTTGCCTATAATATTTACTGTATGATCATTAACTAAGAATTCCATTTCATGCTTTACGTTAATTTCAAATGGACTTTCAGTCTCAATGAGCATTCCTGAAAGACTTATCTTTTTGACTTCATATTTACACGGTAAATCAATCTTTACATCCTCTGATGAAGCAATCTTAACTCTTATTCCCCCGAATCTCTTTTCGTATGTTTTAATCCTATTCTCCTCAATAAATTTAAGGAGCATGTTTGCTCTTTCATTCAGGATGTTCGTAAATCTTATTCCAGTCTTATATACAGGTATGATCTCTCCAGAGTCCCTTTTTTCTGTTTGGCTGAGTATCGACCAGACTACAAGTCCCTTTAAGTGTAAAAAGGAATCTTTATATTTAACCTTAAAAGAATACTCTTTATTCAATTCAAGCCTTTTTTTGGTTTCGATCGCAGCTCCGTCGATACTGATATTAATAATATGCAGGTCTGAGGGATAGAGTACATTACCCTGGACTCCATTAACAAAATATCCTTTATTCCTTCTCTTATTTTCTTTTGGCATTTGAATTCCTTATATTACATATAATTGATGTTTATCTCAGTATAATGCCTGCATAGCCAACCACATGGTCGTAGTCACCACTTACCTCTGCAGATGTAGCATACCGAACAAGCCGTGCAGACTGAGCGCCGAGTGCTTTTGCTGCAAACAGCGCTGTTGTGGCAGGAAGATACCCGCACATGGATATCCTTTCTTTCTTCACTATTTCATAAAGTCCTTCCGGGTCAAGGGATAGAATTTTATCTATCGCTTTTTTGTCTTTCTGTCTTGCAACATCATCAGTCACATAATGGCTCATATCAGAGCTTGCCACGATTACAACAGAATAGCCTACATCCTTTACTGCCTTTGCAATGCCCTCTCCAAGTAGTCTGCATTCTTCAACAGATGCTGAAAGTATCACGATAGGTACAATTTTTATTTTCTTTGAGAAATATGCAATAAAGGGAAGCTGGACCTCCAGTGAATGTTCAAACATATGTGCCTGTGTGTCTTTCGTGACAATAGATACATTCATCGCAATCTTATATGAAACCTTTTCATCAACAGGGAAAACCCCGGTCGGTATCTCCCATTCACCTGATTCCATCAGAGATATCTGTGTACCAAGACCTGTATGATTTGGACCTATGAGTACAAATGTCTCTGGAAAGTCTATTGAAGAATATACTGCTCCTGCGACAGGTCCTGAGTAAACTAAACCTGCATGAGGAGATACGAGAGCAATCGCTTTTTCTTTTCGTGCATCTTTCTCTATATACCCCTTAACCTGCTCAGTTAACTTCGAGGCATTCCCATAATAAAACTGTCCTGCGACAGCCGGGGATCTTTTCAAAATACATCCTCCTCAACATCTTGATATCCTCTGTCAGTCCTATTCAGAAATCGTGTACAGTTTGAAATAAATGTTAAATTAACTATACCCGTCGGTCCGTTTCTCTGCTTTGCAACAATAACCTCTGCTTCTCCTTTTTTTGCATCTTTGTTATAAATCTCATTCCTGTAAAGAAAGAGTATCACATCTGCATCCTGCTCTATGGCACCTGACTCTCGAAGATCCGCTAAAATAGGCTTCGGGGGTCTCCGCTGTTCAACACTCCTGTTGAGCTGGCTCACTGCGACAACAGGTACATTTAATTCCTTTGCGAGGGCTTTCAGTGACCGGGAAATATCGGATATTTCCTGTTCACGCCTTTCAAAACTTCCCTTTCCTTTCATTAACTGAAGATAATCTACTATCACAAGGCTTAGTCCATGCTCCATTTTTAATCTTCTTGCCTTTGCCCTCAACTCAAGAACAGTAATAGCTGATGAGTCATCAATAAAGATCGGCGCACCGGTAAGGTTACTCGCTGCACTTGTCAATTTATGCCAGTCTTCTTTTTTTATAAATCCTTTCCTGATACTATTTGAATTCACCATTGCCTCTGAACATAACATCCTGAATGCGAGTTGCTCTTTTGCCATCTCAAGACTGAATATCGCAACAGGCTCTTTCACTTCAAGGCCAACATATTGAGCAATATTAAGGGCCAATGCAGTTTTCCCCATTGAGGGCCTTCCGCCAACAACGACGAGGTCGCCTTTCTGAAATCCAGTTGTTAAATCATCAAGGTCTCTAAAGCCTGAAGGGATGCCTGTGATCACTTCTTTTTTATCATAGAGATGTTCGATCATCTCAAAACTGCTTTTTATCACCTCTTTTAATGTAACAAATGACGCTTTAATCCTCTTGTCTGAAACATCAAAGATAGACTTCTCTGCATAGTCCACAAGTTCCTCTGCTTCAAAATTGTCTTCGTATACTCTGCTCGCAATCTCATTTGCTGACCTGAGAAGTCCTCTCAGAAGGGCTCTCTCCCTCACTATTTTTGAATGATATTTTATATTTGCTGCAGTTGGTATCATGTTCACTAAAGAGGAGAGATAAGAAACTCCTCCGACAGCGTCTATTTCTTCACGCCTTTTCAGGCAATCTGTAATTGTGATAAGGTCAATCGGCTCGTTCTTTTCAAAAAGTTCTACCATCGCATTGAATATCATTCTATGTGATTGCCTATAGAAATCATCAATGTCAATAATCTCCAGTGCCCTGGGTAGTGCATCATTATCTATAAGTATTGCACCCAGGATAGACTGTTCTGCCTCAATGTTCTGGGGAGGCAGTTTATCTAATTTTACATCACTATCCTTCATTCCTGAATAACCTGAACAGTAAGCTGCGTTGATACATCGTGATGGAACTTTACATTGACAGAATAGGAGCCAAGCCTTTTTATCGGCTCGTCAAGTAATATTTTCTTTTTGTCAATCTCAATCCCTTCACTGCGAAGTGCCTCAGCAATATCCATAGTTGTGACAGACCCGAATAGTTTTTCTTCATCACCAGCTTTTGCTTTAATCACAAGCGTCATTTCTGATATTCTGGATGCAAGGTCCTGAGCTGAATTTTTAAGCTTTTTTGCCTTATCCTGCATAATCCTTTTTTCATGCTCCAGGGATTTTATATTTTTCGTATTGGCCTCGATAGCAAG
>JAGVMY010000056.1 GCA_020053565.1 Thermodesulfovibrionales bacterium | reverse complement strand
ATAGGGCAGAAGTCTTATCTTCTCTCGATATGGTCGATTATGTAACTCTGTTTGATGAAGAGACTCCCTATGAATTAATTAAATTCCTGCAGCCTGATAGACTCGTGAAAGGTGGTGACTGGAAGAAAGAAGAGATTGTCGGTTCTGATATTGCTCAGGAGACGTACAGCCTTCCCTATATTGAAGGCGTATCGACTTCGGAGATAATCGAGAGAATAAAGAGGCTCAGTTCATAACCCTTCTCTTACCGCTATTGTTTTTTCATGAGCCTCTAACCCTTCGATAGCTGCAATTGTTTTCACTGTCTTTGCGAGTTTTGCAAATCCATCTTTTGTGAACCATAAAAGGTTCGAACGTTTTACAAAGTCATAGACTCCGAGCGGTGAAGAAAACCTTGCTGTCCCTCCTGTGGGAAGGGTATGATTGGGGCCTGCTGAATAATCCCCTAAGGTCTCGGGTGTCCACTTTCCGAGGAATAGTGCTCCTGCATTTTTAATCATGGGCAGCACATTCATTGGCTCTTCAGTCATAATCTCGAGGTGTTCAGGTGCAATAAGATTTGACAGCTTCACCGCATCTTTGAGATCCTTTGTGAGTATTATCGCACCATAATTTTCAATAGATTTTCCTGCAATCTCTTTTCTCTTCAGCGCAGCGAGTTGTCTCCTGATTTCCTTATCAACAGCATCAGCTAACCTCTTCGAAGAAGTGATTAATAGAGATGATGCAAGCTCATCATGCTCTGCCTGTCCGAGTAAGTCAGCAGCAACAAAAGCCGGATCTGCTGAGTCATCAGCAATAATGAGTATTTCACTTGGACCTGCAATCATATCGATGTCTACCTCTCCAAAGACCATCTTCTTTGCGATTGCAACATAGATATTTCCCGGACCGACAATCTTATCAACTTTCTTTATTGTCTCTGTCCCATATGCCATTGCTCCAATCGCCTGGGCTCCACCGACACAGTAGACCTCTCTCACCTCAAGCATTTTAATTGCTGCCATGACATAAGGGTTTATATCTCCTTTCGGAGCAGGAACACAGAGGGCTATTTCTTTTACTCCTGCGACCTGTGCAGGAATGACATTCATCAACACAGTGGATGGATATGATGCCTTGCCACCTGGTACATAGACGCCGACCCTTTCAAGAGGTCTTATCACCTGTCCTAAAAGGCTATATTTTTCAGAAAATGACCATGACTCCTCTTTCTGTCTCTCATGGAAGGCCTGTATTCTGCTGGCTGAAAATTCAAGAGCCTTTACTCCATTTTTATCGGCTTTCCTTGCATATCTCGATATTTCATGCGGCATTATCCGTAATCTTTTTACGGCTTGAAAATCAAATGCCTTTGTATAGTTGAAGACTGCTCTGTCACCATTTTTCCTCACATCATCAAGGATGGCCTTAACCCTCGGCTCAATCTCCGGGCTGCTCCCTGATACACGTTCCCTGAGAACCTTACAAAAGGCAACTATTTCTTTGTTGTTTTTAATCACCTTCATGTGAGGTAATTTTAGCCTGTAAGCTCTAATTATTCAAGAACCTTTATGAAGGGCTAACATTTGACATTCTCTACTGTTCCCAAGTAAAGTGATATTCGTAGGGAAAAAACCAAGCTCAGGTAAAAAATTTATAATAACTGAGATCAAACAAAAGATAAGACTTCTCAATGTAATAACTTCATTTATCATAATTACCCTCATGAGCGGTATGATGGTAGAGGTTATCCAGCAGGTCTTAAGGGAGACGTCATTCCACTTGGTGCAAGAATTATTGCAATAGCCGAAGCATTTGATGCAATGGTAAGTGAGACATCATATAAAGTTCCCATAGGCTTTGATGCCGCAATAGAAGAGCTCAATCGCAATGCCGGTAAACAGTTTGACCCGAAGCTTGTTGAAGTATTTGTCGACAATATAACTCCTGAACTCTCAAAATAACCTAAACATTGCGTAAATTTACCTTAACACAGTGAGGCAGATATGATGAAAAAGGCTTGCCATCTATACCGCATAGACCTTAATGTAGCCGGCCAGTTTTTTCTGAAAGGCACTTAAGGTGGAGAATGCAGTCATGTGCATAAAAAATAAAATCTAATAGATTTGCAAGGGTTTTTCAGCGTATCTGCCTCACATTTTGTGCAACAATAAAGATAATCAACTGAGTATTTCCTTTTCTATATATTCAAAACTCTGTTTTTTATCTTTTTCGTTCATATACACTGAAAGTAATCTTTCTGCACATCCTTCAGTTTTTTTGTAACCAATTTTTCTGGCATGCTCGATAAGTCCCCAGTCTCCTGTCTCAGTGAACTTTCTGAATGCTTCGAGTATTTCGGGAAAGAGAAGCCTCCTGTATCCTCCGAGAAATACGATATAAAAGCCGAGAGAGCCTCTTTTCTGGTTTTCGATAATATACTTGAGCATACCTTTTTCAGAAGTGTCTGACAGCAAGTCTTTGACACCGCGGGCAAAGAACTCAACTTTACCACAAGGGATGGTTCTCAATAAGGTTTTCCATTCATCTCCAAATTTTTCTCCTTCAATTGCCTCACCAAGCTCATGGTGTATGAGTGTTTCTATCTCGGAAAATGCAACTATGGAAAGACGCCCGTCAATATCCTCGGAGGGCTCTTCATCAGGTGCAATGCCATAGCTCGAAAATGCGAATGCAAGAGACTTTTTGGGTCCCTTGAGTTTCAGTTCTTCAAATTTTTCCCAGAGGAGTTGGCTCATTGTATCAATACGGGCAAATATACTCCTATCTTGCAACATGGCAGGATAAGCTGATAGGTCTCTTACATATTCCCTGCCTGCTCTATAAACGGTATATTCTTCCTCTGTTGTTTTCGATATGAGGTCAGCAAGGAAAAAAGAGGGTTTCATATGAGCACCATAGCCAGCACCATAAATAAGGCCCTTTTTCTCTAATACATTATTGATTTTATCAACCTCAAATGGATCATAGGTGTTCCCATCAACAGCAATATCAATAAAATCTTTATCTTCAAGTTTCTGCCACAGATGTTCCCTCTCGGATATCCATTCTGAAATCTCTTTTTGAGGAGTCTTTTCCCAGGGTTTTATGCCATTTTCAATACGATAGAGTTCCCTGAGTCTGAGCAGGAAACCGCAGAGAGAATATGCTCCCCAAAATCGTGCATCAGATATGTCGCAGTTTTTCTTGATTTGGGAGATAAAGTTTTTAAGGTCTATCATTTTTGTTCTTTAAATATTTTATCAGAAGTAAGGCAGAAGGAGTATAAACCAATATTCATTTAAGATAGAGATTGCGAGGAATCGAATTGGGTGATAATATTATAGATTATGAAGAAAATTAAACTTCTCCTCGAATATGATGGCACAAACTATCAGGGCTGGCAGATACAAAAAAAAGGCCTGACTATTCAGGGAGTCATTGAAGACAGGATATTAAAAGTAACCGGAAGACAATCAAGGGTTATTGGTGCAAGCAGGACTGATGCAGGTGTGCATGCACTCGGCCAGGTGGCTACGTTCAGGACAGAATCACAGCTTGACCCTGACACAATAAGCAGAGCATTGAATGCCCTGCTTCCTCAGGATATCAGGGTTCTTGAGGCGTCCCAAGTTGATGATTCATTCCACCCACGAAACAGTGCTCTCAGAAAGAGCTATTTTTATATCATTGCAAACCAGAGGATATCCTCAGCATTTCTTTACAAATATACATGGTTGATAACGCAATCTCTTGAACTATCTCTCATGGGAGAAGCAGCACAAATACTTGTTGGCACGCATGATTTTTCTGCTTTTAGAGGCACAGGGAGCGATATAAAGGATTGCATCAGGGAAATTTTCTCTCTGAACATTGAAAGATTTTGGAGACTTGATTTTATGACCGCAGCCCTGAATGGTGAGTTCATAAGGATACGAATCGAGGCGAATGGTTTCCTCAGGCATATGGTGAGAAATATTGTAGGCACTCTTGTTGAGATCGGGAGAGGGAGGATTTTGTCAGAGAGTATGCTTGAGATTCTCAACTCACATAACAGGAGACGTGCCGGGCCCACTGCCCCTTCAAATGGCCTTTTTCTGGAAAGAATCCTATATTGATACCTTTCATAAAATAGAACTTGACAAGATTCTACTCAATTTATATGATATGACATGATATATAGGAGGATAAAATGGCTCCCGCAGTAAAAGATTATTATGAGATACTTGGAGTGAGTAAGAGCGCCTCTCCGGATGAGATAAAGAAGGCTTACAGAAAATTTGCGCGCAAATACCATCCTGATTTAAACCCGGGAAACAGGGTTGCGGAGCAGAAATTCAAAGAACTGAGTGAAGCGTATGGAGTTTTGAGTGACCCGAAGAAGAAGTCGGAATATGACCAGTTCGGCCGTTCTCCCTTTGAGTCAGGAGGCCCCTGGTACGAAGGGGCTAAGACGTATAATTTCAGGGATGTCTTTGATGTAGGTGGTTTTGGCGATGCCTTCTCAGATATTTTTGGCAGAAAGACAAGAGCAGATGCTGCACATGAAAAAGGACCTGACATGGTCATTGGTCTTGAACTTTCTCTCGAAGAGGCATTCTCAGGTGTCACAAGACCAATGACCTTTAACAGGGAAATTACCTGCCGGTCATGTAATGGTTCAGGTGCGGAGTCATCTCATGTCTGTGATACCTGTAAGGGTACAGGGAACATGAAAGTCTTAAAAGGATTTTTCAGGATGTCACAACCATGTACTGACTGTAGAGGAACAGGCAGAAAAATAACAAAGGTCTGTCATTCCTGCGGTGGCAGAGGCAAGACACTCCAGGGCGAGTCAATGAAAGTGAAAATCCCAAGAGGTGTAGATACAGGTTCCATGGTGAAGCTCAGAGGTATGGGAGGTGCCGGAGCGGGAGGCGGACATGCAGGAGACCTTCATATAGAAATCACAATAAGGCCTCATAGGATTTTTAAGAGAAAAGAAGATGACATTTACCTCAATCTGCCTGTGACCTTTGTTGAGGCAGCTCTCGGTGCAAAGATAGAGGTTCCTACAATAGATGGCATGGCGATGATGACACTTCCACCAGGAACACAGGGTGGCCAGAGGCTCAAACTGTCAGGAAAAGGGTTTCCATCACCCAAGACAGGGGTGAGGGGTGACCAGTATGTTGATATAAAGATAGTGGTGCCTAAGGACATCACAGGCAAGGCAAAAGAAGCAATACGAGATATAGAATCCCTTTATAAGGAAAATCCCCGGAAAGACATGATGAGGAAATAATGGCGATAAAAGATAAAAAACAGCCTCTTTATACAATAAGCATTGTGGCTGAGATGCTCGATGTTCATCCACAGACTCTAAGACTATATGAAAGAGAAGGTCTTGTTACACCAAAGCGCACGCACAGGCTGAGGCTCTATTCAGAAGAGGATGTGGAGAAGCTTGGCATGATCATAAGACTTACAAGAGAACTCGGTGTGAACAAGGCAGGAGTTGAGGTAATACTCAGGATGATGCACAGGCTTGAGGCCATGCAAAGAGAGATGGAGGAAATGATGAATTTTCTCGAAGATGAAATACGAAGTGACTTTACTGAAAGGCTGAAGAAGATTTTTTATGGAGATTAAGGTCCGCCTGAGGCGGAAGGAGAACATTCATGGATAAACTTACGATAAAGAGTCAGGAGGCAATACAGGCTGCTCAGAGGCTTGCAGAAAGAAAGGGTAACCAGCAGCTTGATGCTGAGCACCTCCTCTGGGCATTGCTCGAAGACGATGAAGGCGTCGCATGCCAGATACTTAAAAAGCTGGGGATAAATATAACTGCGCTCCAGCAGGATGTCGAAGAGGCAATAGAGAAATTTCCGAAGGTCATTGGAGCAACTCCTTTAGGACAGATTTATGTATCTCCAAGATTAAAGGAGGTATTAGAAAAGGCTACAAAGGAAGCAGAACATCTTAAAGATGAATATGTGAGTGTAGAACATCTGCTTCAATCTCTTCTCTCAATAGGTGGATCATGTTCTGATCTCTTAAAAAGATATGGGACAACTGCTGATAAAGTCCTTTCGGTGATGAGAGAGATAAGAGGTGCACAGCGCGTCACAGACCCTACTCCTGAAGAAAAATATCAGGCACTCAAGAGATATAGCCGTGACCTCACGGAGCTTGCGAGAAAGGGGAAGCTCGACCCTGTTATAGGAAGGGATGATGAGATAAGAAGGATAATACAGGTCCTTTCAAGGAGAACAAAGAACAATCCTGTGCTTATTGGTGATCCGGGTGTAGGAAAGACCGCTATAGTAGAGGGGCTTGCACAAAGGATTGTTGCGGGTGACGTGCCTGAAACATTAAAAGACAAGAAGGTGGTTGCACTTGATATGGGTGCAATTGTTGCCGGCTCAAAATTCAGGGGAGAATTTGAGGAAAGATTAAAGGCGGTTTTGAAGGATATAGAGCAGGCAGAAGGGAAGGTTATTTTATTCATAGATGAACTTCATACCCTTGTTGGCGCTGGTGCAGCAGAGGGTGCGATAGATGCATCAAACATGCTAAAACCTGCCCTGGCAAGAGGAGACCTGAGATGTGTTGGTGCAACAACGATTGACGAGTACAGAAAGCATATAGAAAAAGACCCTGCACTTGAAAGGAGGTTCCTGCCTATCCTTATTAAGGAACCGACCGTTGAAGACACGATATCAATCCTGCGCGGTCTTAAGGAAAGGTATGAAGTTCATCACGGCGTAAAGATTAAAGACTCGGCATTGATTTCTGCTGCAGTACTGTCAAACAGATATATCACAGACAGGTTTCTTCCTGATAAGGCAATTGACCTTATTGATGAGTCTGCATCGAAACTCAGGATGGAGATAGACAGTATGCCTGTAGAGCTTGACGAGATTGAGAGAAAGTTGCGTCAGTATGAGATTGAAAAGCAGGCAGTGATGAGAGAAGACTCAAAAGATTCAAAAGATAAACTCCAGAAAATAATGAAAGAGATGGCTGAACTCCAGGTGAAACGTGATGAACTAAGGGTTCAATGGATGAGCGAAAAGGAAATCATCGCAAAGATACGCGGACATAAGGAGCAGATCGAGAAGACAAAGATAGAGTCAGAGAGAGCAGAGCGTGAAGGAGACCTCGCAAAGGCAGCGGAACTCAGATATGGAAGATTACTTGAACTGCAGAAGGCTCTTGAAGAGGAAAACAAGAAACTTCTTGAGGCACAGGAGAGAAGTAAGATGTTGAAGGAAGAAGTGGATGAAGAGGATGTTGCAGAGGTTGTTTCAAAATGGACAGGAATCCCTGTGAGCAGGATGCTTGAGGGAGAAATACAGAAACTGATCCACATGGATGAACGTCTCAGGCAGAGGGTTGTTGGACAGGATGAGGCAATTGAGGCTGTGTCAAATGCAGTGAGACGGGCACGTGCAGGAATTCAGGATCCGAACAGACCTATAGGTTCTTTCATATTCCTTGGTCCAACTGGTGTGGGTAAAACTGAACTTGCGAGGGCACTTGCAGAGTTTTTGTTTGACGATGAAAACGTAATGATAAGGATAGACATGTCTGAATATCAGGAAAGACATACAGTCTCTAGGCTTATCGGTGCGCCTCCAGGATATGTTGGATATGAAGAAGGCGGTCAGCTTACTGAGGCTGTGAGGAGAAAACCCTATTCCGTAATTCTCTTTGACGAGGTTGAAAAGGCCCATCCAGAGGTATTTAACCTCCTACTTCAACTGCTCGATGACGGAAGGCTTACCGACAGCCATGGAAGGACAGTGGATTTCAGAAATACCGTAGTTATCATGACATCAAATATCGGGGGTACACATATACAGGAGATGCTTGAAGAGAGGGCTAAGAGACCTGATGCATACTGGGTAGGGAGCAATGATGATCTGAAAGAAAAAGTTCTGGAGGATCTTAAAATGTTTTTCAGGCCAGAATTTCTCAACAGAGTTGATGAAATCATTATCTTTAATCCTCTCACAAAGAAGCTCTTGACTCAGATTGTCGGGATACAGGTGAACAGGATGAAGAAATATATCAAGGAGAAAAATGTTGATATAAAACTGACAGAGAGTGCGAAAGAATATTTTGCAGAGGTTGGCTTTGATCCTGTTTATGGTGCAAGGCCATTGAAGAGAGCCCTCCAGAGAGAGATATTGAACCCCCTTGCATTGAAAATTCTTGATGGGACTTTTAAGGAAGGTGATACGGTTGAGGTTAACTTTGAAAATGATGAGATCATATTCAGGAAGGAGGCAGAGGTAGAGATAAAAGCTCTTAGGTCTTAGCATGGAGCAATCGAGTCGTCGTCATAAATAGGGTGACACTGAATAATGGTTCCTGTTGCTCTCCCAGCCAATCCTTTGCTATTAAAATACAGACACGTTTCTTCCTGAGAATTTCATGACATCATCATAAACAATTTTCTTTGCATTAAAGGGCGTGACGCAGGATTATGCTAAAATAGGTGAAAATCAAGCCATGAAGATACTACACAAATCAATAGTGAAGGAATTGGCTGTTACCTTTCTCATCAGTCTTGCCTTTCTCAATTTTATCCTGATGATGGAGAAACTGCTCAGGTTGAGCAGGTTTCTCTCGGGCATTGGTGTATCAATTATAGACATGGCTCAACTCATCATTTACCTCCAGACACAGCTGTTTTTACTCACCATACCTATGGCACTTCTTCTCTCCACACTCGTTGTTTATGGACGTCTCAATCTTGACAACGAACTTATAATCCTCAGAGTGAGTGGCATGGACTTTAAGGAGATCTCTAAACCTGTTATGATACTCGGTGCGTTATGTTTTTTATTAAATATGGCGGTGAGTTTTTATATAGGGCCGAAAAGTAGTGTAAGACTCAGGGATGTAATCACGACTATCATCACAACTCGTACTCCTCTTGCGATTGAAGCAGGCACATTCAATACATCATTCAAAGATATTGTGATTATCATTAAGGAAAAGCCATCTACTGATACAATCTCAGGTATTTTTATATATGACGGACGGAATAAGAATGAACCGAGGATTTTGATGGCAAAGGAAGGGAAGCTCTCTGTATCAGAAGGGCTTAATACAAGTATGTACCTTAAAGATGGATATATCCATATTGCAAGGGGAGAGAGCACGACTGAATTGTTTTTCGAAAAATACAACATAGTACTCAGACTTGAAACAGATGCACCATCCAGAAAAAATGCAGAACTTACCCCTTTTGAACTGATTAAAGAGACAAAACAAGCAGAAATATCCCGTGCTGTATCCTTGCAACTTGAATTTCATAGAAGGCTCTCATTGCCTTTACTGTGTGTCATTCTTATCTTTTTTGGTCCACCACTTGCTCTGATGGCAGGAAAGTCAGGTAAACTCGGTGGACTGGCTCTGGGGTTGGCAGTGTTTACTGTGTATTATGTGATTCTCATATACGGTGAGAATCTTGTGAGGGCCGGGAAGATAGCTCATTACATTGGTGCATGGACTCCAACTGTTATTCTCGGATTATTTGCACTATGGATATTCAAAAAGGAAAGCTTAAAATGAAAAATGAAACTTTCAACATTTAACTTTTTCAATGTTAATACTCCAGCGACATTACCTTAAAGAATTCTTCAAGCTTCTGGCCCTTATAGGGATAGGGCTTGCTTCGATATTCAGTATCCTTGATCTTATCGACAAGATAGATGACTTCATGCCGAGCAGGCCAGATCTTAGGAGCCTTCTGCTCTATGCTATTTTTAACTTTCCCAAGTATCTTCTTTACCTTCTTCCGGCTGCTATGCTCATATGCAGCCTGTTTATATTCAGTCAGGCGTCACGTAATAAAGAAATTGTCGCAATCAAGGCTACCGGCGGAAAATTAAAGACCCTTTTATATCCATTTATTATCGCGGGAATAGTGTTAAGCATATTTGCCTTTGTTGTTGGAGAGACTGTTGTCCCTGATTTTTCAAGAAGGTCGAATGATTTAAAAAACACCCTTATGAAAAAAGAGAAAAAGCTCCTCTTTAAAGACGGCACTCTCTGGCTAAAGGGTACAGATGGTTCACCAGTCAGGATTGAACTCTATATCCCTGAGAGAAAACTTGCGCGAGGGATGAGCATTTTTGTCATCGGAAAAGATTTTCTTGAGAAGAGAATAGAGGCAGAAGAAGCAGAATGGATTAACAATAAAAGTTCATCCGCCATGGCGGACAAAGTTCAAAATGCTGAGAGTTTATGGAGACTGAAAAAAGTAACCATTTACGACATTGACAGCGGGAAGGTCAGTAAGATATCAAAGATGGATTACCACTATCTTGAATCTCCTGACTTTTTCAGTGAGGAGATAAAGAAACCAGATGAGATGGGTATAGGTGAGCTCTATGGGTATGCAAATAGATTAAGAATAGCAGGGTTCAAGAACACAAAACTGGTCGTGGATCTGAACTCAAAGATATCATACCCTCTCACAAACTTCTTTATGATTATCCTCGGCATATCTCTTTCGATGAAGGGCCTGGTTGGGAAAGGACTATTCGTCGCAGGTCTTGGACTCTTTATAAGCATTATCTACTGGTTTACCTACACCTTTATGCTTTCAATGGGATATGCAGGAATAGCACCACCAGTCATTGCAACATGGCTTGTGCCTGTGCTATTCGGAACTGTTGCAGGGTATTTATTCAGTAAGATACCAGAATAGACTCTTCATTCTTAACCCCTCTTTAACATACATTGACTTTAAAGTGTTTATTCTTTTATATTAAAAAGGGTTAAAATTTTCTTTATTTTCTTGAAGGAGCATAATACATTTGAAACTATTTCAAAAAACTGTAAACTTCTATGAGATATTTGAAAAAATGGCAGCGAACACCTCACATGCATGTACCCTCTTTGTTGCACTTATGGAAAACTTCAGCAACGTCGATTCCTGGGCAAAAGAGATACATGAGTTAGAGCAGGAGAACGACATATTTACCCATGACGTCATGAAGCAACTCAACAAAACTTTTGTGACACCCCTGGACAGAGAGGATTTACACGCCCTTACATGTGGATTAGATGATATCATGGACCTTATCTGGGCAGCAGCTGACAGGCTTACCGTATTTAAATTAAAGGCATCCACAAAAGAGGCGATTTCAATGTCGAAAGACCTTCTTACAACTTGTGAGATGGTACATAAAGCGATAAAAGCACTGAGAGAAAAGAATTACGCCCATGTCCAGGAATATTGCATTGAGATAAACAGGCTTGAAAATAAAATAGACAGGGGCTTCAGAGATGCACTCGGAACATTATTTGATACCGTAGCAGACCCCATCCTCATTATCAAATGGAAAGAGATCTATGAGCACCTCGAAGATGCATCAGATAGGTGCGAAGATGTTGCAAACATACTTGAGGGCATAGTGCTCAAGTATGCCTGATACCTACTTTCTCCTCCTCTGTGTAATAGTTCTCGCACTTATCTTCGATTTTATTAACGGTTTTAGCGACGCCGCAAACGCAATCGCTACATCAGTATCAACACGGGTTTTATCTCCCAAAGTAGCTATATCAATGGCAGCGATATTAAACCTGGTTGGTGCATTATCAGGGACTGCAGTGGCGAAAACAGTTGGGGTAGGCCTGGTAGAGGCTGCATGTGTCACACAGGTCACCATTATTTCTGCTCTTACAGCCGCTATAATATGGAACATAATCACATGGTATTTCGGCCTTCCCACATCTTCAAGTCATGCCATACTTTCAGGTTTGGTAGGTGCTGCGATCGCAACAGCAGGAACCAATGTGATCATTATGAAAGGAGTCTATAAGGTACTTGCAGGGTTGATTTTTTCTCCTGTAATCGCACTTATACTGGGCTTTCTCTTTATGTTATTACTCGTACGATTGGTTAGAGAATCTTCACCCTCATTGGTCGGTGGCCTTTTTGGCAGACTTCAGATTGTATCGGCAGCTTATATGGCTTTCAGCCACGGAAGCAATGATGCTCAAAAAATAATGGGGATTATCACCATGGCACTGGTGAGTTACTATCACCTTCCTGAGTTTCACGTCCCGTACTGGGTAATCGGAGCGTGTGCAATAACTATGGCGCTTGGTACCGCATTCGGAGGCTGGAGAATTATAAAGACACTGGGTATGCGTTTAGTTCACCTTCAACCCATTCACGGGTTTGCTGCTGAGACATCAGCAGCCACGATTATTGAGATTGCATCCAGAATCGGCCTTCCCCTTTCAACAACCCATGTGATTTCGTCTACCATAATGGGTGTAGGTGCATCCAAGAGGCTCTCAGCAGTTCGATGGGGAGTTGGAGGGAATATCATCCTTGCATGGATAATCACCTTACCTGCCTGTGCACTCCTTGCATGGGCGATATGTAAGGGAATACATTTATGGATTACAGGTTAACAGAAAAAGTAAAAGCAGCAGGTTGAGCTGGAAAACTGGGTCCGTCGGACCTGGAAAAAATTATCAGCTCAATCACACAGATCACTGACGAGACTGTCATTGTCGGGCTTGGGGATGACGCAGGAGTCTATCTTCTGTCAGATGGTCAGGCAATAGTAGAGACTGTTGATATCATCACACCTGTGGTCAATGACCCATTTACATTCGGCTCTATCAGTGCAGCAAATTCTCTCAGTGATGTCTATGCTATGGGAGGAAAACCCTTGACTGCCTTAGCCCTGGTAGGTTTTTCATCATGTGATTTTGGGCCTGAGGTGGTGAAAGAAATACTGAGAGGAGCAATAAGCACTCTCAATAAGGCAGGTGTGGTTTTAATCGGTGGTCACAGTTTTGAAGATCCTGAGCTTAAATTTGGCTTATCAGTAACAGGCACTATCGAAAGAAATAAAATATTGCGTCAGAAAGGTTCACAGCCTGGTGATATCATAATTCTTACAAAGCCTCTTGGCATTGGTATTCTGACCACAGCACTCAAAGGTAGAAAACTTTCCGATAAAGACCTTCAGGAAGCAGTAGAATGGATGCTCAGACTTAATGATAAAGCAGCTCAAATGGCTGTTGAATCGGGTGCAACGTCTGCGACTGATGTGACTGGTTTTGGCCTCCTCGGCCATGCCTATAATATGGTCAGAGATACCTTACTTGATTTTGTCCTATCATACAAAGAAGTCCCTGTCTTATCAAAGGTGCGGGAAATGATAGCCGAAGGAATGGTTCCTCAAGGAGCATACAATAACCTCGAATTTCTTGAAGGCAAAATAGGGATATCTTCTGCTCTTACCGAAGAAGACAGACTTCTCCTTTCAGACCCGCAGACATCCGGCGGTCTACTCATCACACTCCCTGAGGATAGAGTAGATACATTTCGTGCCAGCGGAGAGCCTTTCTATGTCATAGGTAAAGTGAAAGAGGGGACAGGGAAGATTATTGTGAATTGAATATTTGAAGTTTAATTTTATCTGTTCGAATTAATTCTTTTGTATTTTCTTAATCTCACAAATCTTGTGAAAAACCGGTTCCACTCCATTTCTTTTTTAAAGCCCATACCTTCAAACATGACTGTGGTCTTTTGCATGTCAGATTTTTTTACCTCTATTGTTGGTTCGTAGATTGAGAGTATGCCGCCAATCTTTATCGCCTTGCTCGTAATTTCTGCGGCTTCATTCTTATTGATCACTTCATGGAAGCTGTAATACATGAGGCAGACGTCAACACATTCATCTCCAATGCTGTGTGAGGCAATATCACCCTGAACAATATCAACTTTATCGCCAAAACGTTGAACCCTCTTTTTTAGCTTTCTTACCATGCCATCCTGTAATTCCACTGCGTAAACCTTCTTTGCACGTTGAGCAACTACTTCTGTTAAAAAACCATTGCCAGCACCAACTTCAAGCACAATGGAATGAGGAGTAATGCCACATTCATCTAAAATCTTTTTTCTATCTGTGAAGGCCTTTCTGATAGGATTATAAAGTATAAAAGAAAGCCACGAAGGACAAATACACATGTTATCCTTTCAAGAAAATAGTAAAGTTATTCCGCTTCTAAGCATATCTTTTCTCAAAGTATATAGAGAAGGTATAATATACTTTACAAGATAAAATTGTGAAATTTTCAGTATGCAGGATTCAAGATTGTTATTAAAATTGAGCGGTTTTTCAAATGCATAAAGGCTATCTCTGTATAGTTCTCCACGCCCATCTGCCGTATATAAGACATCCGGAGTATGACTATTTTCTTGAAGAAAACTGGTTTTATGAAGCACTTACTGAGACGTATATTCCATTGCTTGATATGTTCAATAGACTTATAAATGATGGTATTGATTTCAGAATAACCTTATCACTGAGCCCTACGCTTATAGAGATGTTCAATGATGACCTTCTCAGGGAGAGATATAAAAGGTATATCGAGAGATTAATCGAGTTATCAGAAAAAGAAGGTTACAGGACCAGGGGCGACATTCATTTTGAACCAATAGTCAAAATGTATAAAGAAAAATTCCTGAGAATAAAATGCCTCTTTGAAGATGCGTACAGGAGAGACCTCGCCTCTGCCTTTAAGGCATTACAGGATACAGGGAAAGTTGAAATTATCACATCTGCTGCAACACACGCCTTTCTCCCTAATCTGTCCATGTATCCCCAGGCGATAAGAGCGCAGATAAAAATAGCCACAGAACATTATAAGCAGAATTTTGGAATATGCCCCAATGGCATATGGTTGCCTGAGTGCGGCTATGTACCGGGTATGGGCAGATATATAAAAGAGGCAGGTATAAAGTTTTTCTTTCTCGATACACATGGAGTACTTTATGGGACCCCGACGCCCCGGTATGGTGTGTACACGCCAGTTTCGTGCCCATCAGGTGTTGCTGCATTCGGCAGGGATGTAAAATCCTCAAGGCAGGTATGGTCTTCTATTGAGGGGTATCCAGGTGACTTTGATTACAGAGACTTTTACAGAGACATCGGCTATGACCTCGATCTTGACTACATAAAACCATATATTCATCCAGATGGAATAAGAACATATACAGGCTTGAAATATTACAGGATAACAGGAAAGACAGACAAGAAAAAACCATATGTTATAGACAATGCAAGAAAGAAGTCAGAAGAACATGCGAGAAATTTTATTACGAACAGAGAACTTCAGATACATTTTTTGTCAAGTAGCCGTAAGTTTCGAAATGCTCTTCTTAAACCAGTAATTACAGCGACATACGACGCTGAGCTTTTTGGTCACTGGTGGTTTGAAGGCCTGGAGTGGCTTGATTTTGTTATGAGAGGAATATTTCTTGAGCATAAAAATTTTATTACCATTACACCTTCAGAATATCTGGGTCTGCAAGACTCTCATTCTGCACGTTTGCAGGTCTGTCAGCCGTCTATGTCAAGCTGGGGGAGCAGGGGATATAATGAGGTCTGGCTGAACAACTCTAATGATTATATGTATCGGCACCTTCATAAATCAATAGAACGCATGATATACCTTGCTGACAGGTTTTCTCATCCCTCTCCACCTCACCTCTTTACCCCGTTAGAAAGCCCCGCCATTTATGGCGAGGATGGAATAGATAAAATCTCATTTCCTCATAGAAAGGGCGGGGTAAATGCCCCGTCCTTTCTAACGGGGTTTACTTCCTCACTTCTTGAGAGGGCACTTAACCAGGCAGCGAGAGAGTTGCTTTTGTCGCAACAAAGTGACTGGGCATTCATAATGAAGACAGGCACTGCTACAGAATATGCAAAAAAGCGTTTTGAAGAACATATAGGGTTGTTTCACAGCCTCTATCAATCGATAATCTCAAATACTATCGAAGAAAGATGGCTTAATGAGATAGAGAATAGAAACAAAGTATTTCAAAATGTTGATTACAGAATCTATTGCAGCAGTGGTTAGTTGTCAGTGGTAAGTTGTTCGTATTCTATTTTTTAAACTGATTACTGTTCACTGTTTCTAAGAAAGGAGTTTCTCAAAAGGATAGGCTCTCATGCATGTCAGGAATTCGTCTACTGCGTGGGTAGAGACTGAATTTTTATAAATGAGAAGGGAGAAATTCCTTACGATCTTTTCCTCTTTGAGGTTGATCAAGTGAAGGGTCCCGTACTTGTTTTCTTTTCTTGCAGCCCACTGTGAGATTATTGAGATACCCAATCCATTCTCAACCGCATCTTTTATGGCCTCTGTGCTTCCGAGAACCATGGATACTTTCATTTCTTGCGTGGTGATTCCGTGTTTGGAGAGAAATTTTTCTATTGTCTGCCTTGTGCTGGAACCAGCTTCTCTGAAGATGAAAGGTTCCCCTATGAGTTCAGTTGCAGAGATCTCTTTTCTCTGTGCCCATTGATGATGGTGAGGAACAATGACCAGGAGCTCATCAGAGACCAGTTTTTCGCTAAACATCTTATGCCTTTTCACATCGCCTTCTACAAAACCAATATTAATGTTGCCGGAGTTGAGCAACTCAATTACCTTTTGCATATTTCCAATGAGGAGGTGCACCTTAATCTTGGGATGTGCCTTTCTGAAATCGGTGATCACACGTGGTAAAAGGTAGTTGCCTATAGTGGAACCTGCACCAATGGTGATACTTCCCTTTACGAGACCTGTCATTTCACTTATTACCTTTTCTGCAGAGGCATAAAGTGCGAGGATATCTTTTGCATATTTATAGAGAACTTCTCCTGCAGGCGTGAGGTTAACCTTGCTCGAAGACCGATCAAATAGTTTTGTCTCATATTTCTCCTCCAGCGCCTGGATTTGAAGGCTTACCGCAGGCTGAGTGAGATGGATAATCTCGGAGGTTTTAGAAAAGCTCTTTGTTTCAGCTACTGTGCAAAAAACTTTCAGTTTATGTTCCATTCTCCTCTTTCCACTGAGCAGTTTGTAATGAAAACTTAGTGATTAATTGAAATAACTGCTCAAGTTAATCAATTTTTCATTGCCAGAGCAGGTAATAAGCCGAGTTCTGTTTCCGTGACCATTCCTCTAAGGTCTCGTGTTATCACCAGACTCTTGCGGTACAACCCGTTCCGTCTCTCTGACCCGCCTAAGGCGGGTGGAGATTTGAAGGGGCCCCTCTCAAAACGGAACCTATTCGACCTTGCTCCAGGCGGGGTTTTCCAAGCTTGAGATGTTGCCATCCCAACTGGTGAGCTCTTACCTCACCTTTTCACCCTTATCCCGACAAAGTCGGGACGGTTTCCCTTTCTGTGGCACTTTCCTTGGGGTTACCCCCAGTCGCTGCTAACGACCGCCTTGCCCTATGGAGCTCGGACTTTCCTCCCCAAACGAGGTTACCTCGATTGGAGCGGCCACCCTCCTGCTCTGGCCTATAACATTATTTTATTAGTATATAACAAATATTAAAATTTTGAAAGGATTTTTTAGTATTTATTCACTTTTATAGTAGATTATACGGTGGCACTGGGGACATTGTATAATTTCTTCATTCTTTTTTAACTCGACAAAGAGTTGTGGCGGGAAATTCATATTACATCCCAGACATATCTCTTCCTTTGCTCCTACCACTGCTAACCCTTTGCCTGATTTAATCAAACCCATATACAGGTTATATAATTCTTCATCAATACTCCCAATAATCTTTGATCTTTCTTCGTTAAGTGCTAAGAGTTCTTTCTCTGCTTCGAGTACCTCTCCTTCAAGTTTCTTTTTAAATTCATCTAACTTACTCTTTTCGGACCTGATCGTTTCCTCCCGTGATTTTAATTCCTTTAAAGAGGCCTCTATCTCTTCCATAATGAGAAGTATTTCGTCTTCTACGGCGTAACGCTCTTTTTCTACGGATTCTATCTCCTTTAAATGGGCCTGATATTCTTTATTTGTTTTTATCTCTGTGGTACGAGTTTTTATTTTGTTTATCTTCTCATTGATATCATCTAATGTTCTCTCCTTGTCACGTTTCTTTTTTTCAAGTGACTCAAGACCCTGCTTAATCTTGTCAAGATTTGTCAGTATTTTATTAAGATGTGTTTCAACACCGGAAATTTTTAAAGGGATTTCATTTATAATCGATTGTTTTTTGAGAATATGGATATCGAGTTCCTGGAGACTTATCAAATGATTTAACTGATCTTTCAAGCCAACCACCAGAAAAACTTGTTATGCAAGTTTTTCGAGCTTATCACCGAAAGAAAAAGATTCACATTTATATTTTTACTCATTACCTTTCACTCTTCACTTAAAACTACACTTTGCAACAAGCAAAAGTGTATGGTGGGCCCACCAGGACTCGAACCTGGGACCAACCGGTTATGAGCCGGTAGCTCTACCAGCTGAGCTATGGGCCCTTGAAAAGACAGAATGCAAATTCAAAATTGATAAAAAGCTGGAAAATACTGAGCCTTGAATAGTTTAATTTTAAATAGTATATTATGTTTTGGTCAAGGGCTTTTTCTCTATGAATCCTTGACTTCCAGATATTCTCTTGGATAAGATAATAAAATTATAACATGAAAATTGCAATTGGGTCCGACCATGCAGGTTTCGAACTGAAAAAAGAGATTATTTCACTATTAAATGATCTCGGCATAGAGAGTATTGACTACGGTACAAATGGTACTGAATCAGTAGATTATCCTGATATCGGCATAAAGGTCTCTGAGGCAGTATCTGATAAGAAGATAGAGAGAGGGATACTCATCTGTGGAACCGGGGTAGGCATGTCTATAGTAGCGAATAAATTTCCAGGGGTAAGGGCGTCTCTGTGCAACGATCTCTTCACCGCAAAGATGAGCAGACTCCATAATGATGCGAATATCCTTGTTCTTGGAGGAAGGATAGTCGGAAAAGACCTTGCAAAAGAAATCGTAAAGACATGGATAAACACTCCTTTTGAAGGAGAAAGACACTGCATAAGACTTAATAAAATTGCACAGATAGAGGAACATTTAAGACATGTTTCTTGAGAATCTCAGGCTATCTGATCCAGAGGTATTTGAGGCAATACAGAAAGAAATAAAGAGGGAGAGAGAAAATATAGTACTCATTGCCTCTGAGAACTACGTGAAACCTTCCATACTCGAGGTGCAGGGTTCCGTCCTCACTAATAAATATGCAGAAGGATATCCGGGAAGAAGGTATTATGGTGGTTGCGAATATGCTGATGTTGTTGAAAACCTCGCGATTGAAAGGGCTAAGGAACTTTTCGGTGCTGAGCATGTAAATGTCCAGCCTCACTCAGGTACCCAGGCAAATATGGCAGTTTACTTCTCTGTGCTTAAGCCAGGCGATACTATACTCGGGATGAGCTTGAGTCACGGAGGCCATCTTTCACATGGCGCATCAGTAAACTTTTCGGGAATGTTATTTAAGTCAGTGAAATATGGTGTTGATAGAAATACAGGATATATCGACTATAATGAGGTAAGGCGCCTTGCCATAGAAAATAAGCCAAAGATGATACTCACCGGTGCGAGTGCATATTCAAGGATCATTGATTTCAAAATATTCTCTGATATTGCAAAAGAAGTTGGAGCATATCTTGTGGCAGACATCGCCCACATTGCAGGGCTTGTAGCGACAGGTCTTCATCCATCCCCTATGCCTTATGCAGAATTTGTGACAACAACAACCCATAAGACCATGAGAGGCCCAAGGGGTGGGATGATCATGTGCAAGGCAGAGTATGCAAAGGCTGTAGACAGGATGTTATTCCCTGGAATACAAGGTGGCCCGCTTGTTCATATCATTGCTGCAAAGGCAGTTGCCCTGAAAGAAGCACTCACCCAGGAATTTAAGGACTACCAGGTTAAAGTGATGAACAATGCAAAAAGACTTGCAGAGGCACTCATAGATAATGGCTTCAAGATTATCTCAGGCGGCACGGACAACCATATGATGCTTGTTGACCTTACCGATAAGGGCACCACGGGGAGAGATGCTGAAAAAGCACTTGAACGTGCAGGGATAACAGTAAACAAGAATGTGATACCTTATGATGAAAGGTCAGCCGCTGTCACAAGCGGCATCAGGCTCGGCACACCCTGTGTGACCTCAAGGGGTATGGGCGAGACAGAGATGGTCGAAATAGCTGACATAATCTCATCGGTAATACAAAACATAAATGACGTCAATGGTATCGAGAATCTTTCAAAGAGGGTTAAGTCACTTTGCAATGTTTTTCCTATATACGAAGAGCAGAGTGTAAAGATCTAAGAGTATAAATCACGTGAAACAGAGTTATTAGGTGAAGTGTCCTTTCTGTGGAAGCATAGAAGATAAGGTCATCGACTCGAGGACGAGCAAAGAGGGCGATGCAATTCGCCGCAGGCGTGAGTGCCTCAAGTGCGGAAAACGCTTTACATCCTATGAACGTGTCGAAGATGTCCTGCCAATGGTAATCAAAAAAGACGGGAGACGGGAGCCATTCGATAGGCTGAAGATACTGAATGGTTTGAAAAAGGCGTGTGAGAAAAGACCCATAGGCATCGAGACGCTCGAAGCAATTACAGACTCCATAGAAAAAAAACTTTTAGGCCTTGGTGTAAAAGAAATTCAAAGCACATGGATCGGTGAGGAAGTAATGACCGCATTAAAAGAGCTCGACAAAGTAGCCTATGTGAGGTTTGCCTCTGTATACAGACAATTTAAGGATATCAATGAGCTCATGAATGAGGTAAAGGCCTTGTT
>JAGVMY010000010.1 GCA_020053565.1 Thermodesulfovibrionales bacterium | reverse complement strand
TTTGAAGACGACCGGTGGAAAGGTGTTTTTCAGGAGGGATGCGAGCGGAAGAACACTTTCATCAGGAGTGGATATAGAGGCAAAGGGGAATAATGTGGTGCTCACGATAGATGAAGGACTCCAGTATCTTGTCGAAAAAGAGCTTGATAAGGCGATGGTGAGATGGAGAGCTGCAGCAGCATCAGCCATCATGATGGATCCCTTTACAGGTGAAATACTCGCTTTGGCGAACAGGCCTTCATATAATCCTAACAGCCCGGGGAGTGTGAGCAGTTCTGATAGAAGAAACAGGGCGATCACTGATTGTTATGAACCAGGCTCTACATTCAAGATCATCATTGGTGTTGCATCGCTCGAAGAAAAGGTGGCAAAGCAAGATACATTATTTGATGTGAGTAAAGGGAGTATTGATGCCGGGGGTAAAACGATTCGCGATGTCCACAAATATGGGATTCTTACCTT
Organism: Thermodesulfovibrionales bacterium; assembly: GCA_020053565.1. Taxonomy (GTDB): domain Bacteria; phylum Nitrospirota; class Thermodesulfovibrionia; order Thermodesulfovibrionales; family SM23-35; genus VGWZ01. Next base: position 2,245 of record JAGVMY010000010.1, on the reverse strand, counting down.
CAAAGAGGTTATACAGAAATCCTCAAATGTTGGTTCTATTACGATTGGCATGAAACTTGGGAAGGAGAGAATATATAAATACGCAAAACTTTTAGGTATTGGTGAGAAGACAGGGATAGACTTGCCGGGCGAAGTCTCAGGTTGGATACGTCCTCCTGAAAAGTGGTCAGGCACATCCATAGGTGCAATACCAATCGGTCAGGAGGTTGCAGTAACACCTCTCCAGATGCTCAGGGCGTATTCCGCAATTGCAAATGGAGGATTTCTTGTCAGACCGCATGTAGTGTCTGAGATAATTTCCCCGGACGGTCAGGTGCTCTCTTCTTTAAGAGATAAGGAAAAGAAACAAATAATTTCTTCAAAGACCGCGGAGACATTTAAAGATATATTAAAAAGCGTCGTTGAGGAAGGAGGAACCGGCAGGAGCGCATCTATCGAGGGCGATGAGGTGGCAGGGAAGACAGGGACAGCGCAGATTATAAACCCAAAGACAAAGAGGTACTCAAAGGAAAAATATGTCAGTTCGTTTGTAGGATTTGTTCCTGCTGATAACCCAAGGCTTGCAATAATTGTGGTGATTTATGAACCGAAAGGTCAGATTTATGGAGGTGTGGTGGCTGCCCCTGTTTTCAGGGACATTGCAAACCAGGCGCTCTCCTATCTCAACATACCCAGGGGTAAAGACGCATATGAAACCCCTTTACTGGTAGCGAGATGAAACTGAGACAACTTCTTCAGGGCTGCGATTACACCCCCTCCCTCACCCTCCCCCCTCGAGGGGGAGGGCAGGGGTGGGGAGATATGGATATCTCAGGTGTAGCTTATGATTCGCGGAATGTAAGGGAAGGTTACCTTTTTGTAGCAATAACAGGGAAAAAGTATGATGGGCATGACTTTATCAGAGATGCAATTAAAAAAGGTGCTGTTGCAGTTGTGTATGACAAAGCGATGAGCAATGAACAATTAACAGTGAGTGAAAAAGGAGTATCGTATATTAAGGTTGAAAACAGCAGAAAAGCACTTGCCTGTATTGCGAATAATTATTATGAAAGGCCATCAGAACGTCTCGTACTGATTGGTATAACAGGTACAAACGGAAAGACAACAACAACGTATATACTCAAGTCTATACTCGAGACATGGGGAAAGAAGGTTGGCCTGATTGGCACAATACAGTATGTGATAAAAGACAAAGTTTACCCTGCGATATACACAACACCTGAATCCCTGGAATTCCACGGTCTGTTAAAAGATATGCTCTTATCAGAGTGTACGCATGTGATTGCAGAGATCTCTTCCCATGCCCTTACACAGTATAGAGTAGATGGAACGATTTTTAGCGTTGCCATTTTTACAAATCTTACCAGGGACCATCTGGACTTTCACAAAACTATGGAGGATTACTTCAGGGCAAAAGAAAGATTGTTTAGAGTGCTGCTTGCCCGTGAGGGAACTTCTGTAATAAATCTTGACGACCCCTATGGGAGGAGATTGAACTCAGAGCTGAGAACATGGGACTCAAAGCAAAAGACAGTGACCTATGGGGTTAAGGAAGGAGCAGATATTATTGCCAGTGAAGTAGATAGTTCAATTAATGGATTGAGATTCAAGATGTCATTCAGTGGTAAGAATTATGATGTCTCATCTCATCTGATAGGACTGCCAAATGTGTATAACATCATGTCCGCAGCTGGTGCGTTACTCTCTCTCGGTGTCCCGTGGGAAATAATTCTTGAGGGAATAGAAAAGACAGGTGGTGTGACGGGAAGGTTCGAAAAAGTTGATCTCGGTCAGAATTTTGTCTGTATTGTTGATTATGCCCATACAGAAGATGCCCTGAAAAGGCTGATAGAATCAGCGAGGGAAATTTTAGAAAAGTCATCAGTGAGCAGACACCACCCCCCCATCCCCCCCTTAGCAAGGGGGGGTCTAACCTCGGACTCCGAACTCCAAACTCCAAACTCAGAATCAAACTCATCACTCATCACTCATCACTCATCACCAAAGATAATTACTGTCTTCGGTTGTGGAGGAGACAGGGACCGCGGGAAGAGACCGAGGATGGGCGCAGTAGCAACGAGGCTTAGTAACTTTGTGATCATAACCTCTGATAATCCGAGATCTGAAGAACCATCAGACATTATCATGGAAATTGTTCATGGAGCAGAAAAGAGAAACTATCTTATAGAGGTTGACAGGAGAGAGGCGATCAAGAGGGCGGTGGATATGGCAGATGATGGGGATG
>JAGVMY010000096.1 GCA_020053565.1 Thermodesulfovibrionales bacterium | reverse complement strand
GATAGAGGAGCTTTAGTGGTATCGGAGTTCATGATGGACATGGAGAAACTCACACCGAGAAAAATAGTTGAAGAGCTTGATAAGTACATCATAGGACAAAATAAAGCAAAAAAGGCTGTTTCCATTGCGTTAAGGAATAGGTGGAGAAGGCAGAAGCTCTCTCCTGAATTAAAAGATGAGGTGCTCCCTAAGAACATAATTATGATTGGTCCTACAGGCGTGGGGAAGACCGAGATTGCGAGAAGACTCTCCAAGCTTGCGCATGCGCCGTTTGTAAAGGTCGAAGCATCAAAGTTTACAGAGGTAGGTTATGTCGGACGTGATGTAGAATCAATGATACGGGACCTCATGGAGTTATCCATAGGTATGGTGCGGTCAGAACATGTAGAAAAAGTTCAGGAAAAGTCAAAAATGCTTGCTGAAGAGCGATTACTTGACTATCTCCTTCCCCAGCCAAGAATGGTAAAGGGAATTGGCCCCGAGGAAGAAGAAAAGGAGAGGTATAAAGAAACAAGAGAACGACTAAGAACGCAGTTGCGTGAGGGAAAACTTGACAACAGGTATATAGATATTGAGGTAAAAGAAAAAATAATACCGTTTGGTGTTGTGTCAAATGTAGGTCTTGAAGAGCTTGAGATAAATCTTAAAGAGATGCTCGGCAGTTTTTTGCCTGAAAAGTCAAAAAAGAAGAAAGTGAAAGTTCCTGAAGCATTAAGTATATTTTTGCAAGAAGAGGCAAATAAACTTATTGATGTTGATAAAGTGACAAAAGAGGCAGTTGAAAGGGTTGAGCAGGCAGGAATTGTATTCGTTGACGAAATAGACAAAATAGCGAGTAGAGGATATACACACGGTCCCGACGTCTCCCGGGAAGGTGTCCAGAGGGACCTTTTGCCAATAGTTGAAGGCTCTACCGTTGCAACAAAACACGGCCCTGTAAAAACAGACCATATCCTCTTTATCGCTGCAGGGGCGTTTCATATGACAAAACCATCTGACCTGATTCCAGAACTTCAGGGAAGATTTCCAATAAGGGTTGAACTCGATCCACTCGGTAAAGATGAATTTGTCAGAATACTCACAGAACCTTATAACGCATTGATTAAACAATATACTGCTTTGCTTTCTACAGAAGACGTAGCAATAGATTTCTCAAAGGATGCAATTGATGAGATTGCTGATATTGCAGCACTTGTAAATGAGAAGACAGAAAATATTGGTGCAAGAAGGCTGTATACAGTTCTTGAGAAACTCCTTGAAGATATTTCCTTCGAAGCACCTGAAAAGAAGAACGGGAAACTTTCAATAGACAGAACATATGTCAAAGAGAAGTTAGCCGAGATTTCGAAGGATGAGGATCTGAGCAGGTATATCCTGTGAAAAGAAATCCTAAATTAGAAATTCTAAAACACAAACAAACACAAATAGTTCAAATCAAAACCTGTCATAATCGACTCGCACCACATTTGAGACATTGTAACTTGGAATTTTGAATTTGTTTCGCATTTGGTTCTTAGGATTTAGAGTTTTGTTTTGTTTCTCGCTTGTTTTACTTGCCTCCTGCGCTCCTGTACGCTACGAATCATATCCAAAGGCAACCCATGCTGTTGCATCATGGTATGGACCTGATTTTCATGGCAGGCCAACATCTTCAGGGGAACTATTTGATATGTATGCATTGACCTGTGCACATAAGGACTACCCCTTTGGAACGAGACTGAAGGTAACAAACGTTTCAAACAATAAAACTGTGGACTGTATTGTGAATGACAGGGGACCGTTCGTATCAGAAAGGGATCTGGATTTGTCCTATGGTGCAGCAAAAGAGATAGGACTCATTGGTCCGGGTACAGGTAAGATCAAAATTGAATACGCGGGAAGAGATAACAGTTATATAAAAGACATAAGATATATTCCGACAAGTAAAGGACCATTTACTCTACAGGTCGGTTCTTTCAGAGAGCTTTCTAATGCGATGCGACTTAAGATGGCTATTGAACTTAAATACAATACAGTTTACATAACAGTTGCAGAGATTGATGGGAGCAAGTATTACAGGGTGAGAATTGGTAAATTCACCATAAAAGAAGAAGCATATCGCTATGCTAAGACCCTTGCAGATGAAGGATACAGTGTCTTGATAACCAGTTATGATGAGAAGATATGAGCAAGATTTTATTTTTTTTTGAGAGGGACTGCACCTCATTAGTCAATTTATCGTTTTTAACTTCTCACTTGTTTCTTTATTATTTCATATACTGATTCAAGTGCCTCGTCCAGTTTTTCTGTATTTCGTGTGCCTCCCTGTGCCATTTCGGGCTTTCCACCGCCTTTACCACCGGCAATTATGGAAATACTTTTAACAATCTCTCCTGCATGATATCTCCCTTTCAGATCTTTTGTGACCATACAGACGATGGATGCCTGGCTGTCGATAACTGACGAGACAACAACAACACCCGATTTGATACGGTCTCTAATATTATCAGCAAAGAGACGGAGTTCCTCTACATTAAGGCCGTCCTTTCTT
>JAGVMY010000118.1 GCA_020053565.1 Thermodesulfovibrionales bacterium | reverse complement strand
TCCCACTGTCCGAATTCTCCACCCATAAATAACAGTTTCTTTCCTGGATGGCTATACATGAAACCATAGAAAAGCCTCAGGTTTGCAAATTTCTGCCATATATCCCCAGGCATTTTATTGAGCATTGAACGTTTTCCGTGGACTACTTCGTCATGGGAAAGAACAAGGATAAAATTTTCTGTAAATGCATAAAGCAGACTGAAAGTAAGATTGTTGTGGTGATACTTCCTGTGAACAGGGTCTTTAGAAATATATTCAAGTGAATCATGCATCCATCCCATGTTCCATTTAAGGCTGAAACCGAGGCCACCTAAATATGTTGGTTTTGAGACACCAGGCCATGCAGTTGATTCCTCGGCAATAGTAAGAACGCCGGGATGATACCGATGGATAAGTTCATTATATCGTTTAATGAAATCTATTGCTTCAAGGTTTTCCTTTCCGCCAAATATATTGGGTACCCATTCACCTTTTTTTCTCGAATAATCCAGATAGAGCATTGATGCAACCGCATCAACACGTAAGCCGTCAATGTGATATTTCTCGAACCAGAAAAGGGCATTGGAGAGTAAGAAATTTCTTACCTCATTTCTTCCGTAGTTAAAAATCTTGGTGCCCCAATCTGGATGGAATCCTTTTCTTGGATCCTCATGCTCATAGAGACACGAGCCATCGAAAAAGCCCAGTCCGTGTCCGTCTGTAGGGAAGTGGGCAGGTACCCAATCAAGAATAACCCCAATGTTATTCTGGTGACATGTATCCACAAAATACATAAAGTCATCTGGCGTGCCGTGTCTGTGTGTTGGTGCGAAATAACCTAAGGTCTGGTAACCCCATGATGCATCCAGAGGATGCTCTGTGACAGGCAGCAGTTCGATATGGGTATATCCCATTTTTTTCACATAAGTGATCAGCCTGTCCGCAATCTCCTTATAGGTAAGAAACCTGTTATTTTCCTCGGGAAACCTCATCCATGAACCGAGATGCACCTCATAGATTGAGAGAGGGGATTCAAGCCAGTTCTTTTTTGGACGCATCTCCATCCATTTACTGTCATTCCATTGATATTTGTGTATATCGTAGACGATTGATGCGGTCTTTGGCCTAAATTCAAAATAAAAGGCGTATGGGTCAGCCTTCACCGCGATGTATTTTTTAAATTTTGATTTTATCTCAAATTTGTAAAGATCTCCTTCTTTAAGCCCGGGGATAAATATTTCCCAGATACCTGATGAACCGAGTACCCGCATCTGATGCCTTCTACCATCCCATCTATTAAAATCTCCTATAACACTCACTCTCCGTGCATTAGGCGCCCAGACTGCAAAATGTACCCCTTGTATGCTGTTTATCTCCATCATATGTGCACCAAGTTTCTCATATTCTTTGTAATGGCTTCCTTCACTGATAAGATGAATATCAAAATCTGAAAGCACTGGCATAAACGAATATGGGTCATAGAATTCTGAAATGATTCCTTCGAAAGACTTTATCCTGATTTTGTAGGGAAATACCTTTTTCTTTTCAATAACTATTGCCTCGAAGAATCCAGCAGCATAAATTTTTTTCATCTGATACATTTTCTTTGTATGTAAATCTATAACCCATGCCTCTTTAGCCTCGGGGAGAAATGCACGAATTGCGACTGATTTTGTACCTTCTTTCTCCACTATGTGATTACCGAGTACCTGAAAAGGGTCCCAGTGGTTTGCATTGACAATAAGTTTTATCTGTTCTTTTAAATCACTCTTTGTCATATCGTTCTTCGGTCATTTCTTAGAGTCCAGCATTATTGTTACCGGCCCGTCGTTTATACTATGTACCTGCATAGAGGCACCAAAATCTCCTGTGGCTCCCTTAAGACCACATTCCCTTAACGTATCTGTAAATCTCATATACATCTCTTTTGCCTTTACTGGTTCTTCAGCATTGTCGAATGAAGGCCTATTACCTTTTCTGCAATCAGCAGATAAGGTAAATTGTGATACAATAAGCACCTCGCCCTTGATGTCCTGAACAGAAAGGTTCATCTTTTTCTGAGCATCCTCAAAAATTCTCAGATTGGATACTTTTTTGACAAGATATTCGAGATCTTTTTCAGTATCTCCTTTTTCAACACCAAGGAATATGAGCAACCCTTTTCCGATTTTAGCAGTTATCATTCCATCTATTTCAACCCTTGCTTCCGAAACACGCTGTATTAAAGTTTTCATCTGTTAACTGCTAAATAGGGTTCGAGGATTCAAGGATTCGAGGGTTCACGTGTTTGACTTTTAATTTCTTATGGTTTTTAGTGTTCACTTGACCCCTTGACTCCTTACCACTTGAATCCTGTTTTTATATTCAGTACCACATCATTGCCTCAAAATCAGGCGTTGGAACAGTAAGAGTGACACAGCCTCTCCATGGACACCGTTCCACTTCCCCTCCATTCTTTATAATAGAAACGAATATGTTCATCTCGTCTTTTTCCTTGGCTTTTAAATCATTAAAAGGAATCCCTATCTCAATGATGTCTTTGATGGCAATTTCAGTGATGTCTTTTACCTTTTCCCATCCTGCATCTTTCTTTTCAAAAAGTTCTGCCTTTACAGAAGGGAGTTTGATCGGAACAATAATTTTAAACTGTACTGGCTTTACTATATTAAGAGAGAATCTTGTGCCGTTGTCTTGGAGCTCACTAAATGGAATAACCGAATCTATTCTCAAAAAAAGATAATCCTTATTAAAACCATAGTAGATTCGGGACACAATGCTTTCAGATTTGTGCATACTGCCACCAGATTTCCTTACGTCTATGTACGCACCCTGATACCATTCATAGTAGCTTGTGACCATACCATCTATCTTGGGTTCTATAAACCCTCTTATTGTAATTGTGGGAGGTATACCAATATCTTCTCTAAGAACCGAGACATATAATTGCTGTGGCACTTCCTTTTCCATCTCTCTATAGACTTTTACCAAATTCATTCTGAATAGTTCATCAAAATCATGTTGTGTCTCTGTTGAATGTTCATCGCCATACCACCAGTTCCAGTCACTTCCTTCTGCGACGTAAAGTGCCTTCAATGCCTTTGATATGTCTTTATCAGGGTTTAGTTTTTCGAAGAGTTGAAGGTCATTCCTTGTGTCTGTCAGATAATCCCATGCAGTATTGTCCTCTTCATGGCCTATCCAGATACTGTAATTTGCGTTAATCCATGAACCTGCGTGAAGCCTGTTCAGGGGTTCACCTTCTGCATGTTCATTGAGATATTCTGAGACCCTCACGGTCTTTAATCTTTCTTCTTGAGAGAGCCTTTCGTAGAGATACTTAAAGAAGTCGTGGCCGTCGTTTTTATAGTATTCCCAGGCATTCTCACCATCAAGTATTATTGATACAAGTCGCGTTTTGTCCCTTGGTGTGTAAGCCTGTAGAGTTAAGAGTCTGCTTACTAAATCATCTGCTGCTTTTTTCGAATCCCAATGAGAATATAAAAAACCAATGAGGTCAGATATCTGATGGTCTCTAAAGATGAGGTAAACATTTTCAAATGTATATGGTTTGTAAAGAGTGTCAGGTTCGATTATGTTCCCTGATGAATCCCTGAGCCTTTTCCCTAAGGAATGTGCAAGGATATCTTCATCAGTTCCAATCCATTTTATTCCCTCCTGGGCAGCTATTCTCAACGCTTCCTCGCTGACCGAGCCTTCAGAAGGCCACATTCCTGTTGGTCGATATCCAAAGAGTTTTTCAAAATAGTCCATGCCCATTCTGATCTGATTTTTCGCATCTTCAGGATAGGAAAATCTCTTTTGTGGAAGTCGAATGTCAGGCATCGCAATCTTTGCAGAGTTTGTATCACAAAGCAGAGGAAGGATGGGATGATAAAAAGGTGATACAGAGAGCTCTATTTGACCGTTTTGTACCATATCCCTATATTTCGGGATTATCTTTTTTAAGAGAGAGAATTGTTTTGAGATAAGTAAGTGCTTATCTTCTTCTGTATAGTCTCTCCCTTTCTCAATAAGTTCCTTAAGGAACGGATCGCCTTCTCTGAACATCGGGTCTATCCAGCAGAGGTTGAAAAGAACCTGTAAGTCAAGTAAATCACTATGAGTGAAATATCTTACCGAGCGCTCAAGCGCGCTTTTTATAAGGCGTAATCCTCTTTTGACGAGGAGTTCATAATACCTCGGAAATGGCTTTATCATATTATCCCAGTTTGCGAGAAAGAAATTTTCAAGTATAAATAATTGTTCTTCTAACATCAGTTCAGAAGCCTTTTTTAAGGTAAGTTCAAGATAATGATCTTTTGCATCGTGTTCTGTATAGTCTATAATCTGTTCGAGCAGAGAAGGGGTGAAATTAAATGTTTGTTTTACATCAGGGAAGTCAATGAGGATTTCTGCCATATCGAGATAGTCTTTGGTGCCGTGAAGGCGTACCCATGGAAGTCTGTAAAGCCCTGTCAACGGGTCTTTATAAAATGGCTGGTGCATATGCCAGAGAAAGGCAATATAAAGAGGCCTATCGGTCATATTGAAAAATGTACTCGTCAGGCTTTGCTAATCCGAACTCCTCCCTTGCATGTTTTTCGACAGAAAAAGGGTCTTTTTTGAGTGAGTCTATCTGTGACTTGAGCTGCACATTTTCTTTATTTATTTCATTTATCTGTTTTTCTAAACGAGTCTTTGTCTTATAAAGCTCTCTATACCTAAGAAGCCCCATGTCTCCGAAAAGCACGCTAATTAAAAGGTAAATGAAACTCAGGAGCATGATGGTAAAGAATATCAACCTTCTCTTTCTTATTTCAGAGACTACCTGTTTCCTTAAAAGGTTGTGTGAACTCATTGTAATAAATTATAAAACGATTCTCTTCCTTTGTATAGTGCAGAACCAGAAAGTTCCTCTTCGATTCTGAGAAGTCTGTTGTATTTTGTGACACGTTCACCTCTTGCGAGAGAGCCGGTTTTTATAAAGCCCGTGTTACATGCGACCGCAAGATCTGCAATGGTTGTCTCTTCTGTCTCTCCTGACCGGTGAGAGATTATCGCGGTATATCCTGCCCTCTTTGAAATCTCTATTGCATCGAGTGTCTCAGTAAGTGTCCCTATCTGGTTGAGTTTTATGAGAACTGAATTTGCAATCCCAAGTCCTATGCCCTTTTTTATTATTTTTGTATTGGTAACAAATATATCATCACCCACAAGCTGAATCTTTTTTCCAAGTCGTTGGGTCAATACCTTCCATCCATCCCAATCACTTTCCGAGAGCCCGTCTTCTATAGAAAGTATAGGATATCTGGATGTCATTTTTTCGTAATAAGAGATTATATCATTTGATGAAACCTTTCTCCCTTCAAAATGGTAAGAGCCGTTTTTGAAAAACTCTGATGCCGCGACATCAAGTGCAAGATAAATATCCTTTCCAGGAGCATAACCTGACGATTCTATAGCCTGGAGAATAAGTGTAATGGCTTCCTCATTACTTGACAGGTCGGGAGCAAAACCACCTTCATCACCGACACTTGTATTAAGTCCTTTCTTTTTGAGTATTTTCTTAAGGGTATGGAAGACCTCTACTCCAGCCCTGAGAGCGGTTGCAAAATCACTAAACCCGGCAGGCATTATCATGAATTCCTGTATGTCAAGATTATTATCGGCATGAACTCCGCCGTTAAGTATGTTCATCATTGGTACAGGAAGCTCTTTCGCATTGCATCCTCCTATGTATCTGTATAAAGGCATTCCTCTCTCTAAAGCAGTTGCTTTGCATACGGCAATTGACACCCCAAGGATTGCGTTTGCACCCAGTTTGCTTTTGTTCTTTGTGCCATCAAGCTCTATCAGAAGGTTGTCTATGTAAACCTGATCTTCGGAGTTAAGGCCTCTCACCTCTGGTGCTATCTTTTCAAGGACATTTCTCACTGCATTTTTCACACCTTTTCCATGGAAGCGACTTCCGCCATCCCTGAGTTCAAGTGCCTCTTTTGTCCCTGTAGATGCACCTGACGGAACTGAAGCCATTCCGATAACCCCACTGTCAAGTAATGCCTCAACCTCAATTGTTGGGTTCCCTCTTGAATCAAGAATTTCTCTTGCGATTACGTCTATAATCTCTCCCATTTATGCCCTCCTTGATATAACTACATCATATAATTCTTTTTCTCTATTAATGTCAATCTTTATCCAGTAATTTCTGGCAATCCCATTTTTCTTTACATTCATTTTCGAGGAATATGGATTGCTTCACCATGAACATCTTCTGCTGCTTCCATCAGAACCTCTGAAAGGGTAGGGTGGACATGGATTGTTTCTATAATATCCCTTGTTTTGAGTCCAGTTTTTATTGCGAGGGCTCCCTCATGGATAATTTCAGAAGCATGCGGACCAATTATATGAACACCTAATATCCTGTCAGATGTTTCGTCTGAGACCACCTTCAGAAATCCTGTTATATCTCCTATTATATGGGCCTTGCTAAGTGCCCTAAACTGACAATGACCTGTCTTGACTTTTATTCCTTCTTCTAATGCCTGATGTTCTCTCAGTCCTACGGAGGCTATCTCCGGTGATGTAAATATTGCTGCTGGCACAGAGCGATAATCTATTTTTTCGTCTCCACCCATTACATTTTTTACTGCTGTTATCCCTTCCCGTGAGGCAACATGGGCAAGTAAAAAGCCGCCGATCACATCTCCAACAGCATATACCCCGGGAATAGTTGTCTCCAATTTTTCATTTACAATAATCTCTCCGTGATTGCCTTTGTTTATGCCAATCACTTCAAGTCCAATGTTATCACTGTTAAATGCCCTTCCTATAGAAACGAGTATTTTCTCTGCAAGTATCTCTCTTCTATCAGAAAGAAAAGCATGTATTCTGTCGTTCCGTACATCTATTTTTTCTACTTTTACATTTGTGTAGAGCTTAATATTTTTTTTCTTCAATTCTCTTTCAAAGAGTTCTGATATTTCCAAATCTTCTGTGGCTATTGCTCGTGGGAGCATTTCTACAATGGATACCTCTGAGCCGAGTTCGTTATAGATACATGCAAATTCACAGCCGATCACGCCAGCTCCTATTATAAGAAGGCTCTTTGGTATGCCGGTGAGGTTAAGGGCATCATCACTTGATAGTATTTTTTTCCCGTCAAATGGAAATAGTGGTATCTGAGCAGGCCTTGAGCCTGTTGCAATAATGATAGTATCAGCCTCTACCTTTTCTTGAGAACCATTTTTTGAGGTGACTACTATCTCTTTTGGAGAGACCAAAAATCCTCTTCCTTTTTTAAGTGTTATCCCCCAACTTTTGAAAAGATTTCTTATACCTTTTACCTGTGCGTTAACTATCTTGTTCTTTCTCTCAATAATCTTTGAAATGCTGGGAACTATTTCACCCTTCAGTTCAATGCCGAATTCTTCTAATCTTCTGGTTTTGGCTAAAAGCTCGGTTGATGCGACAAATGACTTTGTAGGAATGCAGCCCCAGTTAAGACAGGTACCTCCAACTTCTCCCTCCTCAATTATCGTTACCTGTGCGCCTAACTGAGCAGCCTTAATAGCAGCAACATAACCCCCGGGACCAGCACCGAGGATGGCTAATTTCATTTAGCTTCCTCTTCAACATATTTTTCATATTCAGAGGCGTCCATCAAGTCATTAATCTCGGTTATATCATCAATTTCTATAATGGCTATCCATCCTTTGCCATAGGGGTCTTCATTTACTATCTCGGGAGCTTCTGAAAGTTCTTCGTTTACTTCAATAACCCGTCCACTTATAGGTGAGATTATGGATGAAGTAGCTTTTGTTGATTCTATCTCGCCGATCTCACTATTTACCTCTATGTTTATGTCTACCTCAGGCAGGTCAATATAAACTATGTCACCGAGTGCTTCCTGTGCATAGTGAGTGATGCCGATTGTTGCTTTCCTGTTCGATACCTTAACCCATGTGTGTTCCTTGTGGTACTTGAGGTCTTCTGGATTCATTGTTTCCTCCTTTTTTAAATGTTTCTCATACTGTGATTTCTTATCATAGGTTTTTCTTCTTTGTCAAGGAAGTAATATAATAGGAATCAATCTTCTTTTTGAGGTCAATAAGCGTATTAAGTGCGTCTTCTGGTTTCAGTCCTTTTACGTCAAGGTTTAGGATTTCGGTGATAAATGACTCGTGTATGGTGGAGAACAGATCGAGCTGGGTTGCCCCTTTCTTTGTTTTCATGTCTGCAAATCGTGGCATCCCTACCTCATTTAACTCTTCTTTTTCGAGATTGGCGAGCACCTCCTTTGCTCTGTTAATAATATGCTCGGGAAGCCCAGCCAATCGTGCTACCTGTATGCCATAACTTTTGTCAGCAGGCCCTTTTTCTATCTTCCTGAGAAAGATAATCTCATCGCCCCATTCCTTTACCGATACATTATAATTCTTCACACCGTCATGAGTGAGACTGAGCTCCGTGAGCTCATTATAGTGTGTTGCAAAAAGAGTGCGTGCACTGATTTCATTGAGGATATGCTCTGCCACTGCCCATGCAATGCTGATACCATCAAATGTGCTTGTTCCCCTTCCTACTTCATCAAGAAGTATGAAGCTCTTCTCCGTTGCATTGTGCACGATATTTGCTACCTCTATCATCTCAACCATGAAGGTACTCTGACCTCTTGTAAGGAAATCTGATGCACCTATTCTTGTAAATATCCTGTCAACAATCCCTATCCCTGCTTCTGATGCAGGAATGAAACTCCCAATCTGTGCCATGAGGATTATGAGTGCGACCTGTCTCATATAAGTAGATTTTCCTGCCATGTTCGGGCCTGTAATGATAAGGAGGCGTTCGTCTTCTGTGTCCATATATGTGCTATTCGGTATGAATTTCTCATTCAAAGGGATTCTTTCAAGGACAGGATGTCTCCCGTCTGTAATGTTTATTGCTCCACTTTCGTCGACTGAAGGCTTTACATAATTGTACCTTTTTGCGACAACAGCGAGAGAGGAAAAAAAGTCAATATACGAGAGAGCAGAAGCTGTTTTTGACAGTATCTCAGATTCTTTCTGTATTTCACTAAGTATCTCTTGAAAAATTTGGTACTCAAGGTTTTTAAGCCTTTCTTCAGCCCCGAGGATAGTTGTCTCATATTCCTTAAGCTCAGGAGTGATAAACCTTTCTCCTCCCACAAGTGTCTGCTTTCTGATGTAATTATCAGGGACCATGTGGAGATTTGTTTTCGTCACCTCGATATAATAACCAAAGACCCTGTTATATCCGACTTTCAGAGAAGATATACCTGTCCTCTGTCTCTCTTTGTGCTCCAGCTCTGTAAGGAAGTCCTTACCCTTTGTCGACATTTTCCTGAGTTCATCAATATCAGTGCTGTATCCATTCTTTATAATTCCTCCCTCTCTCAGGCTTATCGGGGGATTATCAACAATGCCTCTCACTATCAACTCCCTGAGGGCTGATAATTCTGATAACTCTTCTGAAATTGATTTCAGATAAGGATTTTTACACGAAATCAGCGATTTTTTGATCTTTGGCAGGTGGAGGAGGGAATTTTTAATTGCGATAAGGTCTCTTGCATTTGCAATCCCTGAACTTACTCTTGAGGAGAGTCTTTCGAGGTCCTGAATTTTCCTCAGAGAAGTCCTGAGCTCTTCAAGGAGCTCATAATCTTCTACAAGAAATTCAACAGCATCATGTCTTCTTTTTATTTCAAGGATATCGATATGAGGTTTCAGGATAGAACTTCTTAAAAATCTGCCCCCCATTGAAGTCAATGTTTCATCAAGTACCCACAGAAGTGTGCCTTCAGTCGAGCCATCTTTGAGGTTATGAGTGAGTTCAAGGTTACGCTGGGTTGCAGCATCTAAAAACATGTATGAATCCGGCCGTAGAGCAGTTATCTTTTTGAGGCTCAGTGTTTCCTTCTGTGTGTCCTCAAGATAACTTATCAGTGCTCCTGCAGCAGAGATTGCCGCAACCATGCTGTCACATCCGTACCCGTCAAGTGAAGAAACCTTTAAATGACGGAGCAACGTCTTGTATGCCTCTGAATAATCAAAATACCAGTCATCATAGAAGGATATATAAAAGATGTTCAGAGACTCTTTATAGTGGATATTATCTTTCAGAAACTGGGGGAGTAAGATTTCCCGCGGCTCGAACTTATACATTTCATCTTCAATATTTTTATCCGTTTCATAGACGATAAACTCTCCTGTGGAAATATCTGCTACCGCAATACCGTGTTTATCCCTTAAAGGAAATATACTTATAATGTAAGTGTTTTCCTTGGAATTTTCAGATAGGTGTGTCCCGGGTGTGATTACCCTCACAATATCTCTCTGTACGATACCTTTTGCTTCCTTTGGATCTTCCATCTGTTCGCATATTGCAACCTTGTAGCCAGCCCTGATCAGTTTTGATATGTAAGACTCTGATGCAAAGTAAGGGATGCCACACATTGGAGTCGGATCTTCTTTTGATTTATCTCTTGTGGTGAGTGCGATCTGCAGAACCTTTGATGCCTTTTCGGCATCTTCCCCGAACATTTCATAAAAATCTCCGAGCCTGAAAAAGACAATTGCGTCTTTATATCTTTCTTTGATACTGAAGTATTGTTTCATCAATGGAGTTATTTCTGACATTCTCACTTATTAAATAACATCAGATATTGAAAGTGCAATATGCAAAAAGAGAAAAAGCTTTAATCAGGGCCTTCAAGGTCTCTGAGAAACTGTTCTTTTAAATGAAGCGGGGGGCTTTGATGTGTGATAGAATAGTTTAGCAGATTTATGAGTGAGATCAGATTGAAGCCCAAGACGAGTTTGTTGAATTAGCAGAATTCAGTAACAACAGAGCTGTAATATATTGCGGGGGATTGTGTTCACACTGTGATAGTAAATGTATTGAAGAAGCGATTAAGGCTAAGATACCTGATATCGAAGTGATTGTGAGATAGTGTAAGAGGTGATCTGCATTAACAAAAATGAATTACTTGTGCTAAGGAGGATATATGACAGTATTACAAGCTATTGCTGAAAGAAGGTCTGTGAGAAGCTACGAACCACGACAAGTACCTAAAGATATAATTCAAAAGATTATCGAGGCAGGTAATCAGGCACCCTCTGCGATGAACAGCCAGCCATGGCGTTTTGTCGTTGTAGAGGACAAAGAGTTTCATAAAAAACTCACTGAGGCAGCTGTTCCTAAAAGCA
Organism: Thermodesulfovibrionales bacterium; assembly: GCA_020053565.1. GTDB lineage: Bacteria > Nitrospirota > Thermodesulfovibrionia > Thermodesulfovibrionales > SM23-35 > VGWZ01. Next base: position 202 of record JAGVMY010000118.1, on the reverse strand, counting down.
AACAGAGGCTTGAATTATTAAAAAAGGTAAACCCTGAAAGATACCAGGCTATTATGAAGCGATATGGAGAACTGGAAGACCCGATTTACTATTCTGCTCCTGTCATTATTTTTGTTATTGGAACCGGTCAGTTCGCAGATTTATCCTGTCCTCTTGCCTGTGAGAATATGATGTTAGCTGCCTATTCTTTAGGACTCGGCAG
>JAGVMY010000128.1 GCA_020053565.1 Thermodesulfovibrionales bacterium | reverse complement strand
CGGAGATGCCAGGGTCTCCAGCCAGCCGAGTATCTTCACTTTATCGAGTACAAAAAGGATTAAAGTACCAAGCACAAATAGAGGAACTGCTTCTTTCAGGTACCATTCAATCCTGCTCAGTGTTTTCATTAAAATATTTCCCATAGCTGGAAACCTCATCGGTGGCAGCTCCATAAAAAAGTCAGGTTTTTCTCCAGGGATTATCTTTGATGCAAGATATCCTGAAGTGACAAGAATCAGTATTATGCAGCCAGCCCACCACAATGTTGCTCTTACAGGAAGAGGTCCTAACATTCCAAATATAACGCCGAGTTGTGCAGAACAAGGAATTGCAAGAGCTATAAGAAATGTTGCAATGACCCTTTCCCTGTTTGTTTCGAGCATCCTCGTTGACATTGTTGCCATAGTTCCGCAGCCGAGGCCAAGAACTATTGGTAAAACAGCCTTACCATTCAGACCAATTAACCTGAATGCCCTGTTTGAAATCGCTGCAATCCTCGGAAGATAGCCACTGTCTTCGAGAAAGCCAAATGCGAGGAAGAAGGTAGCTGTTATAGGGAGAATGATGCCTACAGCATAGGTTAATGCCATCGTAACTATTCCGTACTGACCTACAATCATGTCCTGTATAAAGGCAACAGGTATGATGAACTTGACAACTTTCTCTATTGCAGGGGTCAGGTACCTGCTGAATATAATTTTTTCAAAAAAATTTACGAGTAGGCCTGCACCTAGCCTGCCAACAAATTCATAAAAACTGAAAATAACAAGGAGGAGTATAGGTATCCCAAAGACGGGGTGGATCGTCAATCTGCTTATCTTCTTGGCAAGGAACCCTGCCTCGGGTGTGCCTTTTTTCTGGACCCCTTTAATTATTTCTTCTGCGAGTTTTATCCTGCTGTGTCCTATGATATGTGAAATCGGCTCTTTTAACTTCGATTGAGCCTCATCCCTCAGGTCCTCTATAGTTCTGATATCTTCTTTATTGAGATGTGCAACAAGCCATTCTCTAAGGCTCTCATCACCTGAAAGTATCATCAATGCGAGCGAGCGCTTTGAGATAGTTGTCTCAGGAAGGAGCATCATTATCTTTTCCGCGTGTTCTTCTATCACATTACCATAGTGGGTATGGAGAGATGGATAACGGGGTTTTAAAATAGCCTCTTTTAATCCGTGGATGCCTTTCCTTTGAGGGGCAATAGTACCTATAACTTCAATGTTCAGTAACGCACTCAGCCTCTGGTAGTCTATCTCGATGCCCTTTGCCTTTGCTTCGTCCTCCATATTAAGGTCAAGTATGCAGGGGAGTTCCATCTCTGAGAGTTGTAGTAATAACATAAGTGTCCTCTTGAGATTCTTTGCATCTCCAACGAGGACGATAGCATCTACGGTCTCATTTAAGAGCATATCCCTTGTGACTTTCTCGTCCTCGCTCATAGGGGTCAGACTGTTTACACCTGGAGAATCGGTAATCAGAAGTTTTTTATCCCTTATAGTTGTGTATCCGGATGATATTTCTACAGTTGTGCCTGGATAGTTTGAAACAGTTACATACTTCCCGGTAAGGAGCCCGAAGATAATACTCTTGCCGACGTTTGGATTGCCGACAATGACGACCCTTCCATAATCATGGTGGTCCTTTTTATTTTCTGTTATTTTTTGTTCTTTTGGCATCTCTTGCAATATCCTCTTATCTCGAGACTATGAGTTACTCCTTTAAAGTCCTGTCTCCTGCAGATGTTCTCTTGAAGTCTTTCAAGATCTTCAGAATAAAATTCTATGATGGTTCCACATCCGATACACAACATATGATCATGGTGCTCATGACCGAACGTGTATTCATAAATAGTGCCATGTTCTGTCTTCGTTACCTTTTCTATTAAGCCGCATTCACGGAGAAGGTTTAAGGTTCTGTACACAGATGCCCTCGATGCCTTCAAGCCTGTCTCCCTTATCTTTAGATAGAGAGATTCAGTGTCGAAATGGCCGTGATAGGAGAATATCCTTTGCAGGATTGCTGAACGTTCCTTTGTGAATTTTTGTCCTCGTTCCTTAAGGAACTTGTTGAATATCTTCTTTTCCATAATTGAGACTGATTCTCAATATCAATTATAGCGTACAGTTGTTTTCTCAGTCAAGCAAAGATTGTCCTCAGCGTTTTACATTTATTTTAGATTTATGCTATCGTTTATAGTTTTTAAAATAGGCTCTTGACAAAATGGTGTAATATATAGTTTAAGTTAAAGTACTCAATAACCATATACGTGGTCATTATGGTATGAATAGCTTATTGGAGGTACATATATGGTAAATAAGATTGTCATTGCATATTCAGGAGGTCTTGATACCTCTGTCGCAATAAAATGGTTGAAGGAAAAATATAAAACAGAGATAATCGCATTCTGTGCGGACCTCGGCCAAGTCGAAGATCTTGAAGTCATAAGCGAAAAGGCATTAAAGACCGGCGCCTCAAAAGTATATATAGAAGACCTGAAAGAAGAGTTTGTAAGAGAGTATATATTCCCGATGCTCAGGGCAAACGCAGCGTATGAGAGTTCATATCTGCTCGGAACATCAATTGCAAGACCTCTTATTGCGAAGAAGCAGATAGAGATCGCAGAAAAGGAAGGTGCTGAAGCTGTTGCTCATGGTGCGACAGGTAAAGGCAATGACCAGGTCAGGTTTGAACTCACCTATTATGCGCTCAAGCCAGATATTAAGGTTATAGCGCCATGGAGGGAGTGGCAGTTTAGTTCACGACAGTCCCTGATTGAATATTCTGAAATACATGGCATTCCGGTGACTGCAACAAAAGAAAAACCTTATAGCATTGATAGAAATATTTTTCATATCAGTTATGAAGGAGGAATCCTCGAAGACCCCTGGCAGGAACCACCTTCTGAAATGTACACGATGAGTGTACCACCAGAGAAAGCACCTGATAAGCCAGTATATATTGACATCTCTTATGAGAAGGGTGATCCTGTTGCAATCAATGATGAGCAAATGTCTCCCGCAGTCCTTCTCATGAAGATGAATTCCATTGCAGGTGAAAATGGTGTGGGAAGGATAGATCTGGTAGAAAACAGGTATGTTGGAATTAAATCCAGGGGTGTTTATGAAACACCAGGTGGTACGGTACTCCATATAGCCCACAGGGCAGTTGAGTCAATAACCCTGGACAGGGAAATACTCCATCTCAGGGACTCGCTTATCATACGTTATTCGGAGCTTATATATTATGGGTATTGGTTTTCTCCTGAGAGGGAAGCTCTTCAGACTTTTATGGATGAGGCACAGAAAGAGGTGACAGGTACTGTGAAGGTTAAGCTCTATAAAGGGAACTGTTATGTTGTAGGGAGGAAATCTCCGAATTCTCTGTATCATCCGGAGCTTGCAACATTTGAGGCCGAGGGTGGATATAATCAGAAAGATGCAGAGGGGTTTATTAAAATAAATGCCCTCAGGCTGAAATTAAAAAAATTGAAAAATCAGGGCAAAGATTAATTATTGAGGATAAATGAATTAAATTATGTCAGAACTTAAATACTGGATTGCGCTATCTATGCTGTCGGATGTGGGTCCTATTGTGTCCAGGAAATTACTCTCAGTGTTTGGTACACCTGAGAGTATATTCACTGCAAAGATTGATGAGATCCTTTCTGTAGATGGAGTTGGGATAAACAGGGCAAAAAATATAAAAAGTTTTTCGTCATGGAAAGACGTTGAGAGACGGATTAATGTTCTCGAAAAAAGAGGGATAAAGGCGGTGAGTTTTGGTGAGTCCTCATATCCGGAGTTGCTCAGGGAAATAGAGGATGCCCCTATCATCATTTATATGAAGGGTGATATTCATCCACAGGACAGATATGCAGTTGCAATTGTTGGTTCACGCAAGCCAACCCCCTATGGGACATCGGTTACAGAAAAGATTTCAGAAGATCTTGCGGCTATGGGATTTACTATTGTAAGTGGTATGGCCAGAGGTATTGATGGTATATCACATAAAAGTGCGTTAAGAGTTGGTGGGAGGACTATAGCAGTACTTGGCTCAGGTCTTGATATTCCTTATCCTCCTGAGAACAAAGGATTAATGGATAAAATTGTGAGCTCCGGTTGTGTGATAAGTGAGTTCCCTCCAGGGACTCCTCCTGACAAAGAAAATTTCCCCCGAAGAAACAGATTAATCAGCGGACTTTCTCTGGGTGTCCTTGTCATAGAGGCTACCTCTGACAGTGGCTCACTCATTACTGCAGGATGCGCTCTTGAACAGAACAGAGAAGTATTTGCAGTGCCTGGTAATATCACCTCACCTACTTCGGAAGGGACAAACAACCTTATAAAAAAAGGCGCGATGCTCACAAGAAAAGCAGATGATATTGTGGAGGAACTTGCCCCTGTGTTAAAAGGATTTATCAAATCAAAGGAGAAGGCAAAGATGGAAGTAACAGATGAAGAAATGAACCTGTGTAATATGCTCACCGGAGAGCCAAAGCATATAGATGTTATCTCACGGGAAAGTAGATTACCGTCATCAAAAATACTTGGGGTCCTTCTTGGACTCGAACTGAAAGGCATTGTCAGGCAAACAACTGGCAAGAGGTTTTATCTGGCATGAACAATCTTGTCATCGTTGAATCGCCTGCAAAGGCAAAGACCATACATAAGATACTCGGAAAAGAATTTACCGTGAAGGCATCGATTGGTCATATAAAAGACCTTCCTGAAAAAGATCTCGGGGTCGATATTGAGAATAATTTTAAACCCCATTATGTGGTAATCCCCGGTAAGGAGAAAGTGATTAAAGAACTGAAAAAGGCATCAAAAGAGGCCGACAAGGTATTTCTTGCTCCTGATCCCGATCGAGAGGGTGAGGCAATCGCATGGCATATTGCTTATGAAATATCGGAGAAAAAATCTCAACCCTTAAATGAGAAGATCTACAGGATAATTTTTAATGAGATAACAGAGCGGGCTGTAAGAGAAGCAGTTAAAAAACCGGAAAAAATAGATATGAACAAAGTTGATGCCCAACAGGCCAGAAGGATACTTGACAGGCTTGTTGGGTACGGGCTCAGCCCTCTCCTCTGGAGGAAGGTAAGGAGAGGTCTGAGTGCAGGGAGAGTACAGTCTGTTTCAGTAAGACTTATTGTAGAAAGAGAGCGTGAGATAGAGGCATTCAAACCTGAAGAATACTGGAGTATACGTGCAGAATTTGAAGGGTTTCAACCTCCTGCGTTCTGGGCAAGGCTCAACAAAATAAGTCAACAGCCGAAAACAGACAGTAAATCCCTTATCCCTGATGGAGAGGCTGCAAATGCAATTGTTGCGGATTTAAATGATAAAGAATTTGTACTGAGCAAGATAGAACGTAAACAGAAGAAGAGAATGCCCTACCCGCCATTTATTACAAGCACTCTTCAGCAGGAAGCAGCAAGGAAACTAAGATTCACGGCGAAAAAGACCATGTCAGTAGCACAACAACTCTATGAAGGAATTGAACTTGGTGAGGAAGGTGCAGTAGGACTCATTACCTATATGAGAACAGATTCGCACAGGGTAGCATCAGAGGCTCAAGAGTGGGCAAGGAAATTCATTGAAAAAGTCTATGGAAAAGATTACATCCCTGAAAAACCACCTATTTATAAAAGCAAGGCATTAGTACAGGATGCGCATGAAGCAATAAGGCCAACATATCCTGATAAAAGACCAGAAGAGATTAAACAATTTTTCTCAAAAGACCAGCATGCACTTTACACACTGATATGGAATCGTTTCATAGCAAGCCAGATGTCGCCAGCACAACTTGAGCAGACGACATTTACCATTGAGAGCTTGCATGCTGGACAGCCTGTCAGCTTATATGAGCTCAGGGCAACCGGGACTGTCATACGTTTCAATGGTTTTATAGCTCTTTATATCGAGGGGAGAGATAATGGAGAAGAGGAAGAAGGAGAGCTCCTTCCTGCATTAAAAGAAGGGGAGACATTAAAACTTCTCAATTTACTCCCGAGACAACATTTTACAATGCCACCACCACGTTATTCAGAGGCATCACTTATCAAAGCGCTCGAGGAAAGGGGTATTGGCAGACCGAGCACCTATGCAGCAATCCTCTCAACAATTCAGGAAAGGAAATATATTCATAAGACAGAAGGGAAGTTTTTTCCGACTGAACTCGGTATCGTAGTAAATGATTACCTCGTTGAAAGATTTCCTGAACTCATCGATATAGGTTTTACTGCAAAGATGGAGGATGAACTTGACCGCATAGAAGATGGAAAGATGAAATGGGTAAAGGTTGTAAGAGAATTTTATAGCCCCTTTAGCCATGACCTTACAGAGGCTATAAAAACTACAGGCAGGGTAAAGCCAAAGGACATACCAACCGAAAACTTATGTGAGAAATGCGGCCTTCCAATGGTCATCAGATGGGGAAGACATGGAAGGTTTATGGCATGTACAGGATTTCCCAAATGTAAGAATACGAAACCTCTTAAGACAGAAACCACAGAGCACACAGCACAGGAAATGGAAAAAATTGCTCAGTTCACAGACGAAAAGTGCGAGAAATGCGGCGCGCCGATGGTGCTCAAATCAGGGAGATATGGTAAATTTCTCGCCTGTTCAAAGTATCCTGAATGCAAAAATACAAAGCCTCTTTCTACAGGAATAAAATGTCCTAAGGACGGAGGAGATATTGTAGAGAGACGTTCAAGAAAAGGAAAACCGTTCTGGAGCTGCAGCAACTATCCTGAATGCAAATTCGCAACGTGGTATAAACCTGTTTCCCACAAATGTCCTAAATGCGGGGCTGACTTCCTTCTTAAAAAGCGAGATAAAGCAGGAAATGTAACAATCTTCTGTCATAAAAAAGAGTGTGGATATAAAGAAACTGAAAAACCACCCTCAGAAGAGGCTGTATAAGACCTTTTATCATAGGGATTGGCGGTGGGCATAGTGGCGCTGGAAAAACCTCTATTGCTTCATTGATTCTTAAAAGGCTGAAAGGTTGGGGTGCGATAAAATATACAAAGACCTCCCTTTACTGCTCCATAACAGATGATAGAGAAATTCTTTCAGAAGAGGGGAAGGACACAAAAAGGTTACTGGATGCTGGTGCTGAAAGGGTACTCTGGGTTCAGTCTCCTGCCTCTGGACTTGAAGAGATACTTCCGATAGCAGTAGGAAGGCTCTCTGATCTTAAAGGTATCCTCGTTGAAGGTAATAGTGCAATTGAGTTTTTAAAACCTGATGTGGTGATATTCATATCCGGAACTAAGGAAAGATTCAAGAAAAGTGCAGAAAAAATACTGAGCATAGCAGATGTTGTTATCTTTGAGAAAGACCTTCCACAAGGAACACCTGAAGGTGCTAAAAAATTTCGTAGTGATGACATGGAAGGTTTTTTGAATTTTATAAAAGGACTTATTAAGTAGCCTACTTTTTATAATTCACTTTCATCTATTTCTGCAATTTTCATTATTGCCTTTAACATGCCTATTTTCAGGTCTCTATTACCATGAACTGAAACACTTATTCGCTCTTTTCTTCCTGCCTTTATGTATACATGATGACTTCCGTGTATGTTTTTCAACTCCCAGCCTTTTTTCTCTAAAATCTTGCATAGATCCTTTCCAGATATGCTTTTCATACAGCAATTTCCAGTACCTTGTCATCTGGATTTAATTCAATCTCTTTCGTATCAACAGACAAGCAAGCCTCAATTGCTTCATAAATATTTTTCAATAATTCTTCCCAGGTATCTCCTTGTGTAAAACAGCCTGGAATAGAAGGCACTTCTGCCCAGAATCCCCCCTCTTCAGCCTTGTGAACGACAACCTTTATTTTCATGTTTATTTCCTCCTGAATTAATCAATATACAATTATATCATTTTATAAAATCTTCTTTAATTTTTGTTTCCATACCAGTTTAATTGAATTTTCGAAGCCTGATGTTTTAAAATTTACATTGCCCGTGAAATCGCATGGGGTTGCAAGAACTGTAAAGTTGCTTGCAATTGAAAAACAGAGTCTGACGTATATATACTGAAATGAAAGATAGAGTGGTAGAAGAGATTAAGAAAAGAGCGGTTAAGGGTAAACTCCCCTGTCTTACTGCGAGGATGATTGCAGAGGAGCTTGGTGTTCCCTATAAAACTATTGGAGAGGCTGCTGACAAGCTTAAAGTGAAAATAACCAATTGCCAGCTTGGCTGTTTCTGATGGGAACAATCCTTTTTGAACTCGCCCTGATATTTTATTTTGTAGCAACTATTGTCGGCATTATAGAGCTTTTCAAGGAAACAAAGATCACCTCAAAGATAATCCTTTCAATGGCTGGCATTGGGTTTGCCTTTCACACAGTAAACATTATTTATCGTTATGTCACTGCAGGCCATATTCCTATAACAAATTTCCACGAGGCAACATCTTTTTTCTCCTGGTGCATCGTTCTTATTTTTTTCATGTTAGCATTCAGGTACAGGATCAAGCTTCTCTCATCTTTCATAATGCCTATTGTATTTGCTCTGATGCTCTCATCTTCGATGCTGCCAAGAGAGATAAAACCATTAAGCCCTGTATTGCAGAGTTATTGGCTTGAAATACATACGGTTATTGCCTTTTTGGGTAATGCTGCCTTTGCCCTCGCTTGCGGAATAGGGGTCATGTACCTTGTTCAGGAACACTATGTAAAATCCAAGCGGCCTGTAGGGCTCTTTGGGAGATTGCCAAGTCTTCAAACCCTTGACGAAATGAATTACCGATTAATAACTCTGGGGTTTCCCCTCCTTACCCTTGCAATAATAACAGGTGTTTTATGGGCAGAAAGCGCCTGGGGAAGTTACTGGAATTGGGACACGAGAGAGGTTTGGTCACTCATAACATGGTTTATCTATGCGATTGTGCTTCATGCCCGACTTGTGGCTGGTTGGAGAGGCAAAAGGGCTGCTCTATTATCCATAATCGGTTTTCTCACAATTCTGATCGCCTTTTTCGGTATTAAATTACTCCGAAAAGGTCTCCATGTTTTTCTATGAAAGTGTTTGTAGTAGGACTCAATCATAAAACTGCTGATATTGAGGTCAGAGAGAAAGTAGCGTTTGACGGCCCCAAACTCGATGAAGGTCTCTTGAGATTAAGAGGACTCCCTGAGATAGAGGAGGCCATGATACTTTCTACCTGTAACAGGGTAGAACTGTATACAAATGTGAAAGATCCGGTACAAGCATCTGAATCCATCAAGACCTTTCTCTCAGAATTCCACAATGTGAACAGGGAGTTGCTTGATAAATCCCTCTATATCTATGATGATATCAATGCAGTGAGACATATCTTCAGGGTTGCATCAAGCCTCGACTCCATGGTTATCGGTGAACCTCAAATCCTCGGACAGGTAAAAGATGCTTTTGAAATGGCTATCGAGAAAAAGACAACAGGAATCCTTCTGAACAGGCTGATGAAAAAGACAATTTCTACGGCAAAGAAGGTGAGGACAGAGACGAGGATAGCTGAAAACGCTGTTTCTATAGGTTTTGCTGCGGTTGAACTTGCAAAAAAAATCTTTACTAATCTCTCAGGGAAAGTAAGCATGCTTTTAGGTGCAGGAGAGATGGCTGAACTTGCGGCAAGGCATTTGATAAGCAATGGCGTGAAAGAAGTTATTGTCGCAAACAGGACATACGAACGGGCTTGTGAGCTTGCAAGGGATTTTAACGGGAGACCTGTAAAGTTTGATGGGTTTCTTCAGGAAATGGTACGTACTGATATCGTGATCTGTTCAACAGGCGCCTCACGCTATGTGCTCATGAAGGATCAGATGCAGAAGATGATGAAAGAGAGAAAGCAACGTCCTGTTTTTATTATTGATATTTCTGTGCCGAGGAATATAGATCCTGAGATTAATGCTCTGGATAATGTGTATCTCTATGATATTGATGACCTTCAAGGCATTGTTGATACGAACATGTTTGAAAGGAAAAAAGAGGCAGAGAAGGCGGAAAAGATAATCGAAGAAGAGATTGAACCCTTCTTTAAATGGCAGTCTTCCCTTGATTCTGTGCCAACCATTGTTGCCTTAAGGGATAAAGCAGAGGAGATTAAAAGAGAAGAACTCACCAAGCTTCTACATAAAATACCTGAGCTTAAAGAAAAGGAGAAAGAGGCAATTGAGTATATGGCAGCTGCTATTATCAATAAGCTTATTCATCCACCCACCGCAGCATTGAAAGAAGATTCTGAAGATAGAGATATACTGATCGCAACGATAAAGCGGCTCTATGGCATAAACGGAGAAGAAAAAAAGTAATAGAGACGATAGTTTAAGATGAAAGAAAATAAGGTTATTATTGGTACACGTGGAAGCAAGCTTGCTTTATGGCAGGCAGAGTGGGTTAAGTCTGAACTTGAAAGGATAAAACCGGGAATCGAGGTTGTGTTAAAAAAGATAAAGACATCCGGAGATAACATTTTAGATGTACCACTTGCTAAAGTAGGTGGCAAAGGACTTTTTGTCAAAGAGATAGAAGAGGCACTCATGAGAGGCGAGGTAGATCTCGCTGTCCATAGCATGAAGGATGTTCCGACTGAATTGCCGAACAGTCTTCATATAACGGCAATTTGCAAAAGGGAAGACCCGCTTGATGCGATAATAATAAGTCAAAAATCAAAAATCAAAAATCAAAAATTTAAGGATCTTTCCAAGGGTGCTCATATCGGGACAAGCAGTCTCAGGCGTTCCTGTCAGCTTTTGAATATACGACCTGATCTGAACATTACACAGTTGAGAGGAAATCTTGATACAAGAGTAAGAAAACTTGATGAAGGGCAGTTTAATGCCATAATCCTTGCTGTTGCAGGTGTCAAAAGACTTGGACTTCAGAGCAGGATAACAGAGATATTGTCTCCTGAGATAAGTCTTCCTGCAATTGGTCAGGGAGCTATAGGGATAGAATGCAGGATTAATGATGAATTCATAAATACCATAGTCAGCCCATTAGACCACAAAGAGACTTCAGTATGTGTGAGGACAGAGAGGGCGTTTCTCAAAAAGCTTGGGGGCGGTTGTCAGGTGCCAATCGCAGCCTATGCGAGAATAGAGCACAGAGCAAAGAGCACAGAGCAAAGAGCACGGAGCAAAGACTCATTACTCATTACTCATCACTCATTACTTATCATTGATGGTCTTGTAGGACGTGTCAGTGGTGAGAAGATTATAAAGGGACATCTGGAAGGAAAACCCGAAGATTCTGAAATTCTCGGCGTCAAACTTGCTGAAGACTTGCTCGCAAGAGGAGCGAAAGAAATACTTGAAGAAATTTACCGGTTTTCCTAAGCACAAACGTTAAGCAGGCCCTTCTTCACTTTCCATCTTCTCGAGTTGCTCTCTTTTTTCCTTACAATCTATACAGTAAATCGCATAAGGAAGGACTTTCAGCCTTTCTTCATTTATGTCCTCTCCGCAGTCCTCACATTTGCCGTACGTGCCTTCATCAAGTTTTCTGAGGGCCTCATCTATCTTGACGAGAGTTTCTCTATGGATACCTAACTGCTTAAAGCTTATATCCTCTGACAGATCAACAATTGACCAGTCTCCGTTATCGAGAGCTGTATCTACCAGTTGTCTTGTCTCACCTTTTATATACTTAGATATTTCTGACTTTGCCTCTTTTACAATCTCTTCTCTTTTCAGAATGAGAACCCTTCTTAAGGCAGCCTTTTTATTATCTTCTGATTCTTTCCTCTTGACTCTGGATATCCTTTTTTTCTGACCAGTTTTTGTCTTGGTTTTCAAAGGAGGCTTTTTGGTAACTTTTTTTACAGCCTTTATGACCGGTCTTTTATTTTTTTTCTTCACAGGTTTCTTAGTTGCCACTCTGTTCCTCTTGTTTTTCCCCCTCTTGTGATTTTTCATCACCTTCCTTGAATACTTCAATGATGCTTCTCACATTTATGCCTGCTGCCTGAAGGGCCTTCTTAATATCTATGAGCTTTGCATCTGTTACCTTCACTATGAAGTTACGGCTTATCACCTTATACCTCCATGATTTCTTTTTCTTTGTGCCTTAAAGTTTCATCCACTTTAGCTATATAAGAATCTGTGATCTTTTGAATTTCTTCCTGTGATTTTTTGACATCGTCTTCACTGAGGTGTTTTTCTTTTTCGTGTTTTTTAAGTTCTTCGTTTATATCTCTCCTGATATTCCTTATTGTTACTCTATATTCTTCTGCTTTTTTCTTTACTATCTTTACGAGTTGTTTCCTTCTCTCCTCTGTAAGTGGAGGGATATTTATTCTAATTAACTTCCCGTCATTTACAGGCGTAATGCCAAGGTCTGACTTCATAATCGCCTTTTCGATATCGGGAATGATTTTTGGGTCCCAGGGCTGTATCGCTATCTGACGGCTATCAGGGAGGCTTAGGCTTGCAAGTTGTTGAAGCGAGGTGTGTATATCGTAATAGTTTACTGTTATCCCATCGAGGAGTGCGAGAGAAGCCCGTCCTGTTCTGACAGAAGAGAACTCTTTTTTCAGTGCCTCGATGGCACTGCCCATTCGATCAATGACTTTTCTTTTTAACTCTTGGTCCATTATTTCCCCTCACAAGAGTTCCTAATTTTTTGCCTTCGATAATCTTTCTTATATTGCCCTTTCCTCTCAGGTTAAATACAAGGATCGGGATGTTGTTTTCCATGCAGAGCGTGATCGCAGTCGAATCCATGACACTAAGCCCCTTAGTGAGCATATCAATGTAAGTGACTGTACTATATTTTTTTGCTGAAGGGTTTTTCACAGGGTCTGATGAATATATGCCATCAACCTTTGTTGCCTTGAGTATCACATCTGCACCAATCTCTATGGCCCTCAAAGCTGCAGCAGTATCGGTGGTGAAGTATGGGTTACCTGTACCTGCAGCAAAGATGACTGCTCTTCCCTTCTCAAGATGTCGTATTGCCTTACGTCTTATATATGGTTCTGCAAGTTCTTTCATCTCTATTGCGGACTGGACCCTTGTGGGAACACTGTGTTTCTCAAGAGAGTTTTGAAGTGCAAGGGCATTGATAATGGTTGCGAGCATTCCCATGTAATCTGCAGATGCCCTTTCTATTCCCTCTACACTCGCTTCAGCTCCCCTGAAGATATTTCCTCCTCCTATGACTATTGCGACTTCAACGCCTTTCGATAGAGCTTCCTTTATCTCCTTAGCCATGTAATCAACGGTAGATGAGTCAATTCCATATTTTCTGTCTCCCATCATGGCTTCACCACTTATCTTAAGGAGTATCCTCTTGTATTTCAAACCTTTCATCTCTATGCTGTCTCTCCAAGCTGAAACCTGACGAATCTTTTTATGACGACATTTTCACCTAATTTTGCAATCTTCTCAGTGACAATGTCTTTAATTTTCTTTTTTTGTTCAGGGTCTTTAATAAAGATCTGGTCAATAAGGCAGGTGTCTGTATAAAATTTCTCGAGCTTTCCCTCTATAATCTTCTCAACAACATGTGATGGCTTGTCTGTAACCTGCGCCCTGTATATTTCCTTTTCTCGATCTATGACATCCTGTGGCACCTCATCTCTTGATAAGTAGAAAGGAGTTGCAGCAGCGATATGCATGGCGATATCCTTAACAAGTTCTTTAAAATCCTCTGTTCTTGCCACAAAGTCTGTCTCGCAATTCACCTCAACCAGTGTCCCGATTTTGCCCATATGTATGTATGAGCCGATGAGTCCTTCTGAGGCTATTCTCCCTGCTTTTTTAGATGCGGATGCAAGACCTCTCTGCCTGAGCAAATCTACAGCCTTTTCAAAATCTCCATTACTATCAGTAAGTGCCTTTTTGCATTCCATCATGCCTGCACCTGACTTTTCCCTGAGGTCCTTTACCAGTTCTGATGAGATTGTTATCATTCTGCTCCCTCTGCCTCTTCCTGCTGTATTTTCTCCTCTACCTCATGTTTTTCAGCCTCTTCTGCCGCACGCTTTGAGAGAGTCTCCTTGCCTTCAAGTACTGCATCTGCCATTTTCGAGGTGATAAGTCTTATGGCTCTTATCGCATCATCATTGCCCGGGATTACATAATCAACCTCATCCGGGTCACAGTTTGTATCTACTATCGCAACGATTGGCACAGAGAGTTTTCTTGCCTCAGCTATTGCGATTCTTTCTTTCTTGGGGTCTACGATAAACACGGCCCCCGGAATGCCCGGGATATCTTTAATACCTGATAGATTTTTTTCTAATTTATCCTTTTTCTTCTCCATGCTGGCAACTTCTTTTTTAGGAAGCAAATCCAAAATGCCATCTGCCTTCATAGATTCAATCTTTTTCAGCTTTTCTATGCTCTTCTTTATGGTAGAAAAGTTTGTAAGCATACCACCAAGCCATCGCTGGTTCACATAGAAAGCACCGGCCCTTATTGACTCTTCATGAATAGAATCCTGTGCCTGTTTTTTTGTCCCAACAAAGAGGACAGGCATTCCAGTTATGGCTACCCCTCTTATGAAATTATAGGCATCTTCAAGTCCTTTTAATGTCTTCTGGAGGTCTATGATATAGATACCATTTCTTTCTCCAAAAATATATTTCTTCATCTTGGGATGCCACCGCTTTACCTGATGACCAAAATGTACTCCAGCTTCCAGAAGATCCTTAATTGTTGCTACCATATTCTTGTTTATCCTCCTCTTTCTTCAAGCTCATTTTTTATTCTGCTTTCTGACTACTAACCCTATCATATGAATAATGACACAGAAGCTACGAAGTAGCCTCTTAAGGGGTAGAGCCTAAAGGTCTCAAAGCCTAACATAAAAATATCTTTTTTTGCAAGGGGAGAGAGGGCTGGGAAATGGAAAAACAGGGCAATTTGACTCCCTACCGTAAATTCTGGCATGCTAATAAGATTATGAAAAGAAATATCATTTTTGTCTTCGCAGGCATTATCTTATCGTTCTGGATCTATGTAATAGTAGAACTAATGGTCCCGGTTCCTGGTGTCAGTAAAAAAATAGAATTAGAAATACCCAAGGGGTCTACTTTCAGACAGGCAATCGAAATTTTTTCAAAGGAAAAACTTATGCGAGATAAAAACCTCTTCCTTTTTGTTGGCAGAGTAAGTGGTCTGGATAGAAAGATTAGGGCTGGATACTATTCAGTCTATGGGTCAATGAGTCCGCTCGATATTTTCAAAATGCTGAGGAAAGGGCAGATAATAGAATATGAGATCACAATAGTTGAAGGAGATTCACTCAGGGAAATTGCAGAGAAACTTTCAGAGAAAGGCATTATAAGTAAAGATGATTTCAAGACCCTTTCGTCAGATGAAGACTTTCTTACTTCATATATTATTGATGCCCCGACATTTGAAGGGTATCTCTTTCCTGAAACATATAAAATCCCAAAAGGAATGGATCCTGAAGATGCGATAGGAATGATGATAAACAAGATGCGTGAAAAATATTCGGGTAAACTCAGGGTAAGGACATCTGAAATCGGTTTCTCAGAAAGAGAGGTACTCACTCTTGCATCGATTATCGAGAAAGAGGCAGCCACAGATGAAGAGAGACCATTAATCTCTGCTGTATACCATAACAGACTCAGAAAAGGAATTCCGCTTCAGGCAGATCCTACCTGTATTTACGGAATAAAAAGTTCCAGAGAAAAAATAACGACAAAAGATTTGCAACGAAGAACACCCTATAATACCTATGTCATTAAAGGACTCCCACCCGGACCTATTGCATCGCCAGGTATCAAATCAATTATCGAAGCGATGTATCCTGCAGATGTTCCCTATATCTATTTTGTGTCGAAAAATGATGGTACACACAGGTTTTCAGTAACACGGGAAGAGCATATATCTGCAGTGAAGTCTTACAGAGAAAAGAAACAGGCGAATAATAAAGAGAAGAGTAAAGAAGGAAAGAAGCTCAATGAAAACTTATAAAAGTGAGAGAAAAAGAACAAGGACAATTTATGTAGGTCATGTGCCTGTTGGTGGAGGAAATCCAATTGTTGTACAGTCCATGACCAAGACAGATACGAGAAATGTAAAGTCAACCATAAATCAGATTAGCTCACTCGAGGCTGAAGGATGTGAAATCGTAAGGCTTGCAGTGCCTGATACAGATGCAGCAAAGGCTCTTGGAAAGATTAAGAAATCTGTACATATACCTTTGATAGCTGACATTCACTTTGACTGGAGGCTCGCCCTTAAATCAATAGAACAAGGTAGTGATGGTCTGAGGATAAACCCGGGGAATATAGGTGCGAAGTGGAAAGTAAAGGAGGTTGTCACTGCTGCACAAGAAAAAGGGATTCCTATACGAGTCGGAGTAAATGCAGGTTCCCTCGAGAGAGAATTATTTAAAAAATATGGTGGTTCAAAACCAGAGGCCCTTGTTGAGAGTGCAGAAAGACAGATACATGTACTCGAAGGAATGAATTTTACAAATGTTAAGGTATCTCTGAAAGCATCAGGGGTGATGAAGACAGTTGAAGCATACAGGTTATTTTCGGAAAGATGCGACTATCCGCTCCATATAGGAATATCAGAGGCTGGTCCTCAATTCACAGGGACAATAAAGAGCTCTGTTGGACTTGGAATATTACTTTCAGAAGGGATAGGAGACACCATACGAGTATCTCTTACTGCTGAGCCAGAAGAAGAGGTGCGTGTTGCCTATGAGATACTTAAATCACTTGGACTGAGAAAGAAAGGCGTTGATATCATATCCTGTCCCACATGCGGAAGGTGCAGGATTGATCTAAGGAGACTCGCAACAGAGGTTGAATCAAGACTCAGGAACATTGATAAACCAATAAAGGTTGCAGTTATGGGGTGTGTTGTCAATGGGCCCGGAGAGGCAAGAGAAGCTGATTTCGGAATAGCCGGTGGAAAAGGCAGAGGAATTCTTTTTAAAAAAGGTAAGGTAGTGAGGCAAATAAAAGAGCGTGAGCTTCTTGATGCACTTCTTAAAGAGATAGAGGAGTAATCATTTATTGATCATACGTCAGTGTTTGACAAAGTTATCTCTCTTTAGATAATTTATAGTGAGGGGTTTGCTTGCCTGAGTAGAGTGTAAAATCTTAAAAGGTCTGATAATTCAAAGAGGTTAGTATGGAGATAATACGAGTACCACGTATCATGCATGATACATCCATGAAATTCCGTATGACAGGGCAGGCTATAGGATTTATGCCCACAATGGGTGCCCTTCATGAAGGTCATCTCAGTCTGGTCAGAAGGGCGAAATATGAGAATGATGTTGCAGTAGTAAGTATCTTCGTGAATCCGATCCAGTTCGGACCTTCAGAAGACTTTGAAAAGTATCCAAGGGATAGTGAAGGTGATACAGAAAAGCTAAAAAAAGAAGAGGTGGATATCATTTTCATGCCTGAAATATCCTCTCTATATCCAGATGGTTTTTTGACCTGCGTAGAAGTAGATAAGATTTCTGAAAAGCTCTGTGGCGCCTTCAGGCCAGGCCATTTCAGAGGAGTAGCAACAGTGGTCACAAAACTTTTGAATATTGCAAGACCAACAAGGGCATATTTTGGTTTAAAGGATTTCCAGCAATATGTGATTATCAGGAAACTTGTAAAAGACCTTAACATGGATATTGATATAGTTGGGTGTCCAACAGTACGAGAACAGGATGGTCTTGCAATGAGTTCAAGAAACGCATACCTTGATAGAGTACAAAGGGAAGCAGCTCCAGTCATATACAGATGTCTTACTGAAGCCTCTGAGCTCATAAAATCTGGTATAATCAATGCTCAGTATATTAAAGAGTTAATGCATGAGCGACTCCTGAAAGAACCTGCGGTCTCATCGATTGATTATGCAGGAGTGTATGAACCAGAAACATTTGATGAGCTTTCTGAGATAAAAAGGAATATACTGCTTGCAGTGGCAGTGAGGATCGGAGAAACAAGGCTCATCGATACTATGCTGATAGAAAGCAGAGAAAACCCTGAGCTGAATTCAAGAAATATCAAAAATAACGTTTCTCAAAAGAAGGAAATATAAATGCTTCAAAGAGTTCATGTACAGATACTGGACAATCCAATGGAAAATATTCTTCTCGATGGTGAGGAGTTCGAAAGCCCCATAACAAACAGGGCATATGCAGAGAATCTCAGAAAAGAACTGAATTATTTTTATCCATCTGTTGTATTTGTAGAATATATTGACCTGTTCATGGACGGTGAAGAAGATTTTGATGATATAAGAGAACTTTTAAGTCTTGGGGCGATAACCACCCCGGTAGTGTTAATAAACGGGGTGCTCAAAATACATGGTGGCATCGCAGCATCAGTAATAAAGAAAGAAGTAGAAAGACTGCTCTCTTCAGGGCCGGCACATTAGAAAGTGAGAAACGGGAGATGAGAAGTGAGAAATGAAGAATGAATAGTTCCTATTTTCCCAGGTTTTTACTTCTTGCTATTAATTGTTTTACTCTCGGGAAAAGCCTTAAATGAGTGTGCGGCAGAAAGAGCGCAGACATATATTCATCCATAAAGCCTCTGGATACGGAAAGTTCTATATAGGTCATCTTTGACGCAATAACTCCTGCCTCTCTTCGGAGATCCTTAGAAAGAAGACATAAGTATGCACCTGTAATTGAGGCGTTCCCGAGAATCGTAAATTTGTCTTTAGGTAACTCAGGGAGCATTCCTAAGATGATCGCTTTGTCAATATCGAGATAATTACCAAATCCTCCTGCAATGTAAACCCTCTCAATTGTGTCCAGGGTAAAACCGACCTCTTTTAAAAGGAGGGACACCGCCGCATATATTGCAGCCTTTGCCCTGAGAATATTCTCAATATCAACTTCTGTAAGAACAATTTCCCTCCCGTCTTTTTTGTAGATCAGAAACTCAGGGCCGCCTATTCCGTCTTTTATCCTTCCAGTCCTGGTGCTTCTCACAAACTTGCCTTTCCTGTCTATTATCCCTGTAAGAAACATCTCAGAGATAGCGTCTATCATTCCTGATCCGCAAACACCTAAAGGTTCTCCATCTCCGATGACTTTACATACAGGCTCAGATGTTTTTGGATCTATCTTTATAGATTCTATTGCACCTTCTGTTGCCCTCATGCCGTGTCGTATACCACTTCCTTCAAAACATGGGCCTGCAGAGCATGCAGCAGCGACAAGCCATTCATTATTTCCTATGACAATCTCTCCGTTTGTGCCTATATCCATAAAAAGAGCAACCTCGCTTTTTCTGTGCATTTTTGATGCAAGAACACCTGCAACAATGTCACCACCAACATAGCTCGCAACACAGGGCACTGTATAAATGAGAGATTTGGGATTTATCTCAAGCTTCGCAGCCTCTGCCTTCCATCGCGGGAATAAGGTCACTGCGGGAATATATGGTTCCTCTCTGATAGAGGCAGGGTTGATTCCCCAGAATATATGGGACATAGTGGTATTTCCTGCGATCACCGCTGATTCAATGTCTTCTCTGTTTATGGTGTGTCTTTCCACTATAGGAACTAAAAGATTATTTATATCAGAAACAATAGAATCCCTGAGTTCACCAAGACCCTTACTTTCTATGGCATAAATGATGCGCGTGATCACATCGTCTCCATATCGTATCTGGGAATTATATGTTGAGCCTACATCTATAAGCTGTCCATCTTTAAGATTGACGAGATAGACAACAACCGTGGTTGTCCCGATATCTATCGCAATTCCATATTTGTCCACGTCCATAGAAGCAGGTGAGATGGAAATAGCATCATGGCCATCTGCATATCTAAGGGCTATATTCCACTCAGCATCTCTGAGTATTTTTGAAATAGATGAGACAAACTCGTTAGGGAATCTTATTCCTATAATATCTTTTTCCTCTAATAATGCCCTTTTAAGCCTTTCGAGGTCGCTTATGTTGTTATCAATGGTAGGAGGGGGCAAATTCAATGTAATGTGTTTCACGATTGGTTGTATTTCAACATTATATGATTTTAGAAGTTCAATAAGTTCTCCTGATCTTGATAGTGCTATTTTTTCTCCTACGACAAGTTTTGATTCCTCGGGTATATCTATGAGGATGTCTTTTTCTGGGAAGGTCTGGCATGCGAGCACAATACCTGCATCTATCTCACCCGGCTGAAGTGTTCCCGAAGATTCAATTCTTGCATTTCCCCCAACAAGTCTGACACGACATTTACCGCATATGCCTTTCCCACCACAAGAAGAAACAAGATATGTACCGTGCCTTTTTAATGCGTGTAATAGATTTTCTCCTTCGGGGATAGTGAGGGTCTTTCCTGTGACTAATGTAATGTCCATTTTATTCCATATCAGATGCATATCAATAGTGTTGACATACTGTCAACACAAAGATTCAGCATCACATAATAAAATTTAAATTGTTCTTATTCTATCATAATCATAACAGGAACATACTTAATGAAAAGCAAAATTTTCATTGATCAATTATAGCTCCTCACTATAAAGACATAGAAGTTAAAATGGTTATAAACTTCTGAGTAACGCCCCACCAGGAGATGGCCCTTATTTCTGGAGGGATAGTAAATGGGTACCGGACCCGACACCTCCGCCACCTGGGTCTGAATGGGTTCCCGGACATTGGGGAGCAAAGAGATGGGTTCCTGGCCATTGGAAAGCAGTTCCATCACCAGGCCCGGATGTGAAATGGATTCCAGGCTACTGGCAAAGTGATAAATGGATTCCTGGTTACTGGGACGGAAAACCGCCTCCAGGGAAAAACTGGGCGCCTGGCCATCGTGGACGAGGTGGAAACTGGGTACCAGGTCATTGGAGATAAATTTTCCGCGAGGTGCGCATAGAGATAAAGCAGTATAAAAAATTATAGAGAAAGGAGCAATAAACACTACAGTATTCTGTTCAATATGCCGAAAAGAATAATAGAATACCTTGGGTGGAGAGGTCGAGAGAACTCAAGGATCAAGGGAGTTTGGAGTGCTGGATGTGGTGAGCAATTGATGGAGAGTTTTAGTGATATGCAAGTGGTTGATTTTCAATGGCTTACGGCTCGTCTACGGCCCGTAGGGTAGAGTGGAGATGATCCCGACATACGTTGGGACGACTATCGCCCATCTTTAAGCAGTTTGTATTCTATACTGTCGACAAGTGCCTGATAGGATGCCTCGATGATATTTTCTGATACTCCTACAGTACCCCAACGCTTTGTTTCATCACCAGATTCAATAAGCACTCTCACCTTTGCAGCGGTGCCCACACCTGCTGTAAGAACGCGGACTTTATAGTCGTGGAGCTTTACATTTTTAAGCTCGGGATAGAATTTATCGAGCGCTTTTCTCAGTGCATTGTCTATTGCATTCACAGGTCCATTTCCAGTTGCTGCAGTATGTTCGGTGTGACCACTTACCTTCACCATTATGGTGACCTCGTTGATGGGTTCTTTGTCACCTTCTCTTTTCTCAACGATAACCCTGAACCCTATCAGGTCAAAGAACCTCTTATGAAGGCCAAGGGACTTCTTCATCAGGAGCTCAAACGATGCCTCTGCAGCTTCAAACTGAAATCCTTCATTCTCAAGATTCTTTAGAGTAGTGACTATATCCTGTAACTGAGGAGAATCAGGGTCAAGCCGGATTCCGAATTCTTCTGCCTTTCTTAATATAGTGCTCTTCCCCGCAAGGTCTGATATTAAGACCCTCTGTGAATTCCCCACAAGTTCGGGTCTTAGGTGTTCATAAGTTTCAGGTTTTTTTCTCACTGCGCTTACATGCATGCCGGCTTTATGCGCAAAGGCACTGTCTCCAACAAAGGGCTGTCTCTTAAAATGCCTCAGATTTGCTATCTCATTCACAAACCGTGATACATCCCTCAGCCTTCGGAGTTGTTCAGCACTGATGCAGCTCAATCCGCGCTTTATCTGAAGATTTGGAATCACCGAGCACAGGTTTGCATTGCCACATCTCTCGCCAAGACCATTAATTGTACCCTGGACCTGTGATGCGCCATTTTCGATTGCAACTACTGAGTTTGCAACAGCACAATCCGAATCATTATGTGCATGGATACCAAGAGGTTTACGGATATTTTTTCCCACGCTGCTCACAATGTTTTTTACCTCATTAGGAAGTGATCCTCCGTTTGTATCACATAACACAATACAATCTGCACCTGCAGACTCCGCAGCGAGAAGGCATTTTATTGCAAATTTGGGATTACTCTTATACCCATCAAAAAAATGTTCTGCATCAAAGATAACCTTTTCAACGTGTTTCTTAAGAAAAGCGACCGAGTTATGTATGATATCGAGATTCTCATCGAGCGGTATCTTTAATGCCTCTTTCACATGAAAGTCCCAGGTTTTTCCATATATAGTGATAATCTTTGCCTTTGAATCGAGGAGTGCCTTTATCAGCGTATCTTCATGAACCTTGTGTTTTGGCCTGTGAGTGCTCCCGAATGCAACAATCTTTGATTTTTTTAGTTTCAGAGCCCTTACTTTTTTAAAATAGTCAATATCCTTTGGATTAGCGCCGGGCCAGCCCCCTTCAATATAATGTACCCCAAGCTCATCAAGCTTTGCTGTGATACGGAGTTTATCCTCAACAGAAAATGCGATCTCTTCTGTCTGGGCTCCATCTCTCAATGTGGTATCATATATTTCAATTTGTCGCATAGTTATATTTTATTCTGATCTCAGATTAATTTTTCTTCAAGGTAATTTTACGCTTCGGTTTTACCTTTTCTTTTTTGCCTTCTCCCATCTCAAAAGAATCATGTAATACTCTAACAGCAAGCTCTGTAAATTTTGCATTAATAATGCAGGAAACCTTTATCTCAGAGGTACTTATCATTATGATGTTTATGCCATGCTTTGCGAGTGTTTCAAACATCTTTGCCGCAACACCTGAGTGAGTCCTCATGCCAACACCAACAATTGAGACCTTTGCGATATCTTCCCTGAGATATACACCTTTGGAGCCGAGTTCAGCAGCAATCCCCTCGGTAATCTTAAATGCCTTTTTGCTGTCTGTCTTAGGGACGGTGAAAGATATATCAGTAGCCTTTCCATCACTACTTACATTCTGAACAATCATATCAACAACAATGTTCGCATCAGCAATTGCATTAAAAAGTTTTGCTGCAACACCTGGCCTGTCATGGACTGCGATTACTGTTATTTTTGCCTGATTCTTATCATAGGCAACGCCTGACACAGCAACTTGTTCCATTTCCTTATCCTCCTTCATCACAAGTGTACCAGGATTATCATTAAAACTCGACCTCACTGAAACTGGAACGTCATATTTTTTCGCAAATTCAACAGACCTTGTCTGGAGTACCTTTGCACCGAGGCTTGCAAGTTCGAGCATCTCTTCATAAGAGATTTTGTCAAGCTTCCTCGCATCAGGTACAATACCCGGGTCTGTTGTATAAACGCCATCAACATCAGTATAAATTTCACACAGATTTGCGTTCAGTGCTGCTGCAACAGCTACTGCTGTGAGGTCAGAACCGCCACGGCCAAGGGTAGTAATTTCAGAAGTCTCTGTGACACCCTGAAAACCTGCGATAACGGGTAT
>JAGVMY010000020.1 GCA_020053565.1 Thermodesulfovibrionales bacterium | reverse complement strand
CTCACTTGGCCTTGAACGTTCTCTCCCTCTTGTATAGGGCACTACGCAATAACTGCAGAAATTGTTGCAACCGTACATTATTGTAACCCATGCCTTTACTTCATCTGCTCTTTTAACTGGAAGATCATTTTTTGCTAACTCAGGATTATCTTCTATGGCAAGTGGGAGGTTCTTTTTTGAGATCATATTGTGAAGCATGTGTATATTCTGCGGACCGAATATAAAGTCAACATAAGGTGCTTTTGTGAATATACTTCTTCCTTCATGCTGTGCGATACACCCTGCAACTGCTACTTTCAACTCCGGTCTATTTTTCTTATACAATTTTGTCTTTCCGAGTTCGCTGTAAAACTTATGTTCAGACTTCTTCCTTATTCCACAAGTATTGAATATAATCAGGTCTGCATTACGCGGATCATCCGTTTCTAAATAGCCGTCTTTCTGAAGAACACCGAGCATCTTCTCAGAGTCATGAACATTCATCTGACAACCAAAGGTTCTTATATGCACTGTTTTCATCATTTTTAAAATGTAACATTAATGATCTGTTTCTGACAAGAAGAACCATAATTCAGGAATAAGAATTAACCCTACGATATGAGAATTTAAAAAAGGTGAAGCCTAATGGTATCTGTTTCCTTGAAATCTCAGGTCTCTTAATTTTATTATATAAACATGGTCGGATCATTACTGAGAATGGTCTTCGGGACTAAAAACGAGCGTGAGATAAAAAGGCTCTGGCCTCTTGTCGAACAGGTCAACTCTTTAGAGACACAAATAGCAAACCTTTCAGACATACAGCTCAAAGACAAAACCGGAGAATTTAAGAGGCGTCTTGAGACAGGTGAAACTCTTGAAGATATACTGCCAGAGGCTTTCGCAGTAGTACGTGAAGTATCGAGGCGACGACTAAAGATGCGGCATTTTGATGTTCAGATCCTTGGCGGTATCGTCCTTCATGAGGGCAGGATCGCAGAGATGAAGACAGGTGAAGGGAAGACCCTCGTTGCAACCCTCCCCGTCTGTTTGAACGCACTTGAAGGAAAAGGCGTTCATGTTGTCACTGTGAATGATTATCTTGCAAAAAGGGACACCCAGTGGATGGGACCGATATACAACTTTTTTGGCTTCAGCGTTGGGGTAATACAACATGACAGCTCTTTCATCTATGATCCGTCATATTCTTCCACAGACAAGAGACTGGAATTTCTCAGGTCTTGTTCAAGACAAGAGGCCTATTTAGCTGACATCACCTATGGAACAAACAATGAATTTGGATTTGATTATCTCAGAGATAATATGAAATACGATCTATCTGATTACTGTCAGAGGGAATTAAATTATGCAATCGTGGACGAGGTCGACAGTATTCTTATAGATGAAGCAAGAACACCACTCATCATATCAGGCCCTTCCGAAGAATCCACGGATAAATATTACAAAATAAATAAGATTATTCCGAGACTTCAAAAAGATAGTGATTACACGATTGATGAAAAAGCAAAGTCTGCTATTCTTACTGAAGAAGGAAACATCAAGGTAGAAAGATTACTCGGCGCAGGGAACCTTTACGATCCATCAAACATCGAACTTGTACACCATGTCCTCCAGGCATTGAGAGCGCATACCCTCTTTAAAAGAGACGTTGATTATGTTGTCAAAGACGGTAATGTACTTATTGTAGATGAATTTACCGGCAGGCTCATGCCCGGGAGGCGCTGGTCAGACGGACTTCATCAGGCAGTGGAAGCAAAAGAGGATGTAAAAATTGAGAGTGAAAATCAAACTCTTGCAACAATTACCTTTCAGAACTATTTCAGGATGTACAATAAACTTTCAGGAATGACAGGAACAGCTGATACAGAGGCAGAAGAATTCGCAAAGATTTATAATCTTGAAGTAATGGTGATACCAACAAATGAACCAATGATAAGGGGTGACCATCCTGATGTGATTTATAAGACGGAGAAAGGGAAATTTAATGCGGTTTTAAAAGAAATTGAAGAACTTCATACAAAAGGCCAGCCTGTCCTTGTGGGCACTATCTCGATAGAGAAATCTGAAGTATTGAGCCATATGTTAAAGAAGAAAGGTATCCCTCACTCTGTACTCAACGCAAAGTACCATGAGAGTGAGGCAGAGATAATTGCACAGACAGGGAGAAGCGTTGCTATTACAATAGCGACAAATATGGCTGGTAGAGGAACTGATATAATCCTTGGAGGTAATCCTAAGGGCCTTGCCAGAGAATTTCTAAGGGACAAAAAAGATTATACAGAAGATGATTGGAAGCATGCTTTTTCAAAGGCTGAGGATATCTGGAAGAAAGACAGAGAAAAAGTAGTATCCCTTGGAGGTGTTCACATCCTCGGCACAGAGAGGCATGAGGCAAGAAGAATAGACAATCAATTAAGAGGCCGTTCAGGAAGGCAGGGAGACCCTGGTTCTTCAAGATTTTATCTTTCACTTGAAGATGACCTTATGAGAATCTTTGGTTCTGACAGGTTATCAGGTCTTATGGGAAAACTTGGCATGGATGAAGATATGCCCATAGAAAACAAGATGGTCACAAAAGCCATAGAGAATGCACAAAAGCGTGTTGAAGCACATAACTTTGATATAAGGAAACACCTCATTGAATATGATGATGTCATGAACAAGCAAAGGTCAGAGATATATTCCTTCAGAAAAGAGATACTACAGGGTGAAAACCTCAAGGATCGCGTTTTCAGTATGATAGAAGAGACGATTGATGAGTTACTAAGCATTTATTGCCCTGAAGAAAAGCATAGAGAAGAATTGGACCTCAAAGGTCTTAGAGACGCTGTCTATGGCATATTTTCCTTTGTGCCTGCTGTCACACCTTCAAATGTAAGCTCGTTACGGGAAACACTCTCTTCAGATATCAGGAATGCATATGAAAAGAAGGAATCAGAAATCGGCAGCGAAATGATGAGATACATCGAAAAGGTAATCGTTCTTCAGGTCGTTGACACTCAGTGGAAAGATCATTTACTTGCAATTGATTACCTGAAGGAAGGTATTGGACTCAGAGGCTATGGTCAGAGGGATCCTCTTGTAGAATATAAAAAAGAAGCATTTAACATGTTTGTAGACATGACAGACAGGATTTCCACTGAGGTTCTCAGCAGACTCTTTAAAATACAGATTCAAAAACAGGAAGCTCTTAAAAGAGAGCCTTCAAGACAGGCAAGATTAAGCTATAACAGAGATGAAGGCTCTGCTGCGGTTCAAACAGTAAGACGCACGAAAAAAGTAGGGAGAAACGATCCGTGCCCCTGTGGAAGCGGGAAAAAATTTAAGAAATGCTGTGGTGTCAATGCCTAAAATATGTTTTATAGGGAGCAGCACACTCAAAAAAGAATAGAGGAAAGCCCTGATATTACAAGGCCATACTATTACCAAGTTCAAATCTTTAGATACAGCCTTACCGAAATTAAATAAAAAAGCTGACCTCCTCATTATAGATAAAGAACAAAATATCGAACCATCTTTTAAAGAATTGCTCAAGCTTACGAAAAACATACCAAAGATTCTTATCTTAGACAGTAGTTGGTATCAGGCAGTTAGTATTTCGAGGGTTATCAATTCAAGCGCTTTCAAAGGATCTGCATGTTTGAGTATGCTCCTCCCTATTACAAGATAATCAGCTCCCTCTCTTATAGCCTCTTTAGGCGTCATGGTTCTCTTCTGATCATCAGGTGGGGTCCATGATGGTCTAATACCAGGAGTTATTATGAGAAATCCTCTTCCACAATGGTTTCTTATGATTGCAGCCTCTCTCGCAGATGCGATCACACCATCAAGGCCAGCCTTAAGGGCAAGTCCGGAGAGGTGCCTTACATGAGTCCTCAAACTATACTGGATTCCAAGTTCATCTCTGAGAATCTCCTTTGAGATGCTTGTGAGCACTGTTACACCAAGAATCTTCGGTCTGTCCAGACTTTCTTTAAGACATGTCTCGATAACAATGTCTCTGCACCTTCTCATCATCTCAACTCCGCCAGATGTATGGATGTTAAACATATGTACTCCGAGTCTTGTTGCAGCAATAGCTGCTTTTGAGACAGTATTTGGAATATCATGAAATTTCAAGTCAAAAAATACCTTTTTGCCTTTTTTATTTATATCTTCAATTATCTTTGGGCCTGAGGTTACAAAAAGCTCGATACCAACTTTAAATATCCCTACATAATCTTTAAACTTTTCTACAAGCTCGATTGCATGAGTATGCTCAGATACATCGAGAGCAATTATCAATTTTTCGCTTGCAGTCATTATTATTTCTTGCCTCCTTGGGAATTGGTCATCATTTTATTTTAGCCAGAGTTATCCCCTTTTGTGCTTGATACTTTCCTGCCTTATCCGCATATGATTTCTCACAAAGTTCTGAGCCTTCTAAAAAAAGCAGTTGTGCGATACCTTCATGTGCATATATCTTCATAGGAAGGGGTGCTGTATTTGAAATCTCTATTGTCACATACCCTTCCCATTCAGGCTCAAGAGGCGTGACATTTATCACAATGCCGCATCGTGCATAGGTTGACTTTCCAAGACATATTACGATGATTTCCCTTGGAATCCTGAAATATTCCACAGAACGACCAAGTGCAAAAGAGTGAGGCGGAATAATACATATATTCCCTTTGACATCAATAAAACTTTTTGGGTTCAATGCTTTAGGGTCAATAACAGTGTTCTGCAGATGAGTGAATAGTTTAAATTCATCAGCAATCCTCATGTCATATCCATAGGAGCTTACACCATATGAAATAACACCATCTTTAATCTGTTCCTTGTGAAATGGCTTTATCATTCCTTTTGCAGCCATCTTTTTTATCCATCTGTCATTTTTCACCATTGAGAGATCCTCTTTTTTGATGAAGATTACCATAAAGGGATTACACTTGACAAGCCCACATTACTTATCATTTTGAAACCTATTTGCCTTGACTATAATCGGATATTTTTGTTAATCTATTAAAATTTTTACAGGAGTTCTCATGAAAAAGAAGCTTAGTACAAAGAAAGTGAAAAAGCCTAAAGTAGAAAAGATAACAACGAAAAGTCCAACGTCCAAAAAAACAACAAATCAAAAACAAAAAACAAAATTGCAAATTTCAAAAAAGCAAAATTCTAAAATAGTCAAACCCCTTACACTAAGAGAGAAAAAAATACAGGGGATAAAGAAACGCCTTATATCTCAGAAAGAGGCACTCCTGTCTGAAGCTGAGGAAGCCCTTAATGAGCTTCCTGGACAGACAACATTCCCTGACCTTGGTGATCAGGCATCTGCTGAAACAGACAGAAATTTTATGCTGAGATTAAGAGGAAGAGAGCAAAGGTTGCTCAAAAAAATTGAAAATGCTTTAGACAGGATAGAACAAGGGATATTCGGCATATGTGAGAAGTGCGGAGAAGTAATCGATTTAAGAAGACTCGATGCAAGGCCTGTGACCACTATGTGCATAGATTGCAAGACACAACAGGAAGAAGAGGAAAAGCTTAAGGAATTGTAACGTTACTCTTTGATCTTTACACTAAATCTGTCTCTTAAATTATCACCCATTATATTACAACAAACCGCGGTTATTGCAATCATCAATCCCGGGAAAAATACCATCCATGGGGCCGAAGATATATAAGCCCTATTCGCACTTATCATTGATCCCCATGTTGCGGTAGGCGGTTGTGCACCTAATCCCAAAAAGCTCAATGAAGCCTCAGTCAATATATACCCTCCAAGTTTTAACCCCATCATTACAAGCGTCAGTGAAATGCACTGGGGCATGAGATGCACAAACACTATCCTGATGTTGCTGCATCCCAATGACCTTGCAGCTTCCACAAATGGCGCTTCCCGCAAGGTCAAAATATATCCCCTTATAAGTCGTGCAAATGAGGCCCATCCGACTGCAGCAATCGCGACCATTACAGTATAAATACCAGGGGGAAGGATAATTGAGACACCTATTGCGAGAAGGAATGAAGGGAAAGAAAGTATCAAGTCAACCAGGGCCATAATTGCCATGTCAATCTTCCCTCCGAAATACCCTGAACAGAGACCGACAATGAGGCCTATCCCCATTGATAAGCATGCAGCGATAAGAGCAACACTTATCGAAATCCTGCCGCCATAAAGTACTCTCGAAAAAATATCTCTCCCCTTATTGTCAGTACCGAGAAAATGTTTTGAACTCGGTGGTTCTTTTATCGTATCAAGGTCTATCTTATCAGGATCATAATGCGAAATCAGGGGTGCAAAAAGAGAAAATAACGAAATGACAACCAATAGAGCTATCGAAATCTTACCTGCTTTTTTCATGTAATCGTATTCTCGGGTCAAGGTAATGATAAACGATATCAACAACTGTGTTGATGAGCACAAAGATAAGCGTGCAGGTTATTATACATCCCATTATTACAGGATAGTCCCTCTTTATTATTCCTTCCATGGTAAATCTTCCGATACCATCCCAACCGAATATTGTCTCTGTAAGTACCGCACCATTAAGATAACTTCCGAAATCAAGTCCTATTACGGTCACAATAGGAATAAGTGCATTTTTAAAGACGTGGATAGTAGTTAATTTAAACTCTGTTATTCCTTTTGATCTTGCCGCAGTCACAAAAGGCAGATCAAAAATTTCTATGAGTGTGCTCCGCGTAACCCTTGCCAGTGTTGCAAGGGCAGGGAGTGAAAGTGTTATCGAAGGGAGGATAAGGAACGTTATGTCACCGGTACCAGATGGAGGGAAAATTTTGAGTGTAAGGCTGAAGAACAGCATGATTAAAAGTCCGCTCCAGAATACCGGGAGGCTCAGACCTGTCACAGAGATTGATGTGATAATTCTGTCTGTAATGCTCTCTCTCCTATATGCAGAGATAAAACCCAAAAGCACTCCAACAGGGATAGCAATAATCATAGCGCCCGATGCGAGTTTCAGAGTATTTGGAAATTTCAAAAGGAGGTCTTCAAATACTTTTCTATTTGTGTAGTAAGAACGTCCGAATTCTCCCTGAAGCAGAAGTTTTATATATCCAAAATATTGCCTGAGGACATCTTTATCAGTACCAATCTCATTTCTTATTCTCTCAATAACCTCTGGTTGTGCCCGCTCTCCTACCATACTCAGTACAGGGTCACCAGGAAGAGCTTTTGTAAGAATAAATGTGAGCAATGTGATACCGAACAGCAGTGGAATAAGCAAAAAGAGTTTTTTTACCAGATATGCTCCCATTCTATCTCCTCCGTTCCTCTTTTATTTAAGCTACGATTGTAAAACTATCGTTACAATATATCAATTCTCAATAACCTATGCAAACATGTAAAATACTTTATGCTCCCTGTAGTGATGGAATCCCTTAACAAGGGCTTCAAAATATTCGTCTTGGTTCACGACTTATTGAGTTTACAACTTGGGGTATGCAATGCGTAAAATAGTGAACATAAAATTACATGAACTACTCCTTAAAACTGACTATGATGAGTTACTCAGTATTGATGAGCCGAGCACAATTGTGAGATCTCTGATATCTATTTCATATGATAAATCAGAACTTATTGCATGGAGAAGTATAGAAGCAATTGGAAGGGTCGCTGCATTAGTTTCTCTTGAATCTCCAGAGTTTGGAAGAAATATCATACGAAGGCTTATCTGGAGTATCAGAGATGAGTCTGGTGGTATTGGCTGGAGTGCACCTGAGATGATTGGTGAAATTGTGAGAAATAATCCTGCAATGTATCCAGATATTCCACAGATTCTCTGGTCGTTCATGGAAGAGGAATTTCTTCAAAAAGGTATTATCTGGGCGGTCGGAAGGATCGCAGAATCTTCATCTGAACTGGTACAGTTTTCCATACCAGAATTGAAAGAGTATTGTGCGAAAGCCAGACCTGACATGAGACTTTACG
>JAGVMY010000024.1 GCA_020053565.1 Thermodesulfovibrionales bacterium | reverse complement strand
TCTGGTTCAAAGAAGGTCACCATCGCGAATGATGTTTTCATCCCGTCATCAACAGGATAAACTTTCCCATCTGCTTTTATCTGATAGAATTTATTCTCCAGCCCGATCATTTCACCATCAAGCCCATTAAAAGTACCTATCCCAAAATCACCGTGTTCCTTCAGTTCTTTAAAGGTTATGTTTCCATCATAGACCCCTTCAAGAAGGGCATTGATTGTTGATGTTTGAAATAAGACATCCCTGTTTTCTTTCGGGTGAGAGCATCCGAATAAGGATACAAACAAAATCGTTAATAGCAATAAGGAGCGAATCATCTGTTCTGAAAATCCTTTCCTTTCTTTCCTTAAGGATAGAGGAAATTGTATAAGAAAATTATAATGATAAAAACTATAAATTAACAACTTTTAATTATACTTTTTAAATTCCACGCAAAAAAGATTGACGGTTCAGTGCTGGTGACTTAGGATGTCCCTTTGATGTTATACTATTGTCTATTACGGAAGGGGTGTCACGATGAAGGAACTTGAAAAATTAAGGAGAGAGATTGATCAGATCGACAATGAGATCCTTAAGCTCCTGAACAAAAGGGCTGAGGTTGTCATTGGGATCTCCCACATTAAACGCAACGAGAAGGCGAAATTCTATTCGCCCGAGCGTGAAAGGGAAATTCTTGAACGCTTGACTGCCCTCAACAAAGGGCCATTCCCTCATGAGACCCTGAAAGTCATTTACCGGGAGATCCTCTCTGCATCTCTTTCTCTCGAGGAACCATTGAAAGTAGCTTTCTTCGGTCCGCTCGCAACCTTTACGCACCTCGCAGCATTGAGACACTTTGGTTCATCAGCCTCATTTATGCCGGTTGAAAGTATTAGGGATGTTTTCGATGCCGTTGAAGCAGGTAAGGCAGGATTTGGTGTTGTGCCTGTGGAAAACTCAAATGAGGGAGTTGTCAGCTATACCCTTGACATGTTTAT
Organism: Thermodesulfovibrionales bacterium; assembly: GCA_020053565.1. GTDB lineage: Bacteria > Nitrospirota > Thermodesulfovibrionia > Thermodesulfovibrionales > SM23-35 > VGWZ01. The sequence goes on along the minus strand of JAGVMY010000024.1, from coordinate 8,825 downwards.
GGACTATGACCTTAAGGTTTCTGCAGAGGTAATGCTCGAGATCTCCCATAATCTCCTTTCAAAGAGCGGTGACAAGGCAAAGATAAAGAAGATTTACTCCAATCCACAGGCAGCAGCACAATGCAGGCGATGGCTTGAGTTAAACCTCCCTGGAGTGCCAATCCTCGAATCCACAAGTACTGCAAAGGCTGCAGAGCTTGCATTTGTGGATGATGAGGCAGCAGCTATTGCGAGTGAACTGGCTGCAAAGATCTACGACCTGCGCTTTTTTGAGAAGAATATCGAGGATATTAAGCACAACTACACGAGGTTCCTCGTCATCTCAAAAGAATTTCCTCCAAAAACAGGAAGAGATAAAACATCGATTATGTTCTCGATTAAAGATAGGCCCGGAGCACTCTATGATATACTCTCACCCTTTAAAAGGGCAAAAATTAATCTGACCAAGATAGAGTCGAGGCCATCTAAGAGAAAGGCATGGGAGTATATATTCTTTGTAGATATGGAAGGTCATATAGATGATAAAAAAGTAAGGAAGGCTGTTGATACTATGAAAGAGAATTGTCTCTATGTAAAAATTCTCGGATCTTATCCTCATGGTGGAACGTGACGATTAAACCTCCAGACTACATATCAAACATTAAGCCTTATGTTCCTGGTAAACCAATTGAGGAACTCGAACGGGAACTTGGCATAAGGAACTCTGTAAAACTCGCATCAAATGAGAACCCTGTTGGCCCGTCTCCAATGGCGCTCCAGGCAATAATAGACAGCCTGACATATTTAGTGAGTACAAACAGTTTAAACAGATACCCTGATGGAAGCGGGTATTATATCAAAAAAGCGCTATCAGAAAAACTCTCTGTGAGAGAAGAAGAGATAATCCTTGGCAATGGATCGAATGAGCTGATTGATCTTGTGATAAGGACATTTATTCAATTAGGTGATGAGGCTGTTATGGCTCATCCATCTTTTATTGTCTATCCTATGTCGGTGCAGGCAACAGGTGGAAAACCTATTCAGATACCTCTGAGAAATTATACACATGACTTAGATGCGATGGCAAAGGGAGTCACCCAAAATACAAAGATGTTGTTTGTCGCGAATCCGAATAACCCGACAGGTACTATAAATAAACGTGAGGAATTTGACCGTTTAATGAACAGGATTCCCGATGGGGTATTGGTTGTTGTTGATGAAGCATACTATGAATATATAACAGACGCTGAGTATGCTGATAGTATAAAGCATTTCAGGGCAGGAAGAGATATACTGATACTCAGAACCTTTTCGAAAATATACGGGCTTGCAGGTATCAGGATTGGCTATGGAATTGCAAGAGAGGATATTATCGTGGAGATAAATAAATTAAGACCCCCGTTTAACACAAACTCTTTAGCGCAGATCGCAGCAGTATATGCCCTTAAAGACGAGAGCCATGTAAAGTATTCTCGTGAAATCAATGAGCAGGGCAAAAGATATCTTTATAAAGAACTTGACTCTTTTGGAATGAACTATGTTCCCACAGAGGCAAACTTTATATATCTGCCATTAGGAGAAAATTCAAATGTGTTATACAATGAGCTACTCAGACACGGTGTAATTGTCAGGCCGGTAGGGCCTCAGGAAATAAGAGTAACCATAGGGTTGCCTGAGGAAAATAAGAGATTCATCGAAGCATTAAAGAAAGTGAAAGGTAAAAAGTAAAATGAGTACATCTCTAAAGACAGGACATAACCCTTTCGCTCATTCTCGTCCCCTGACATACATCAGGGGACTCCGAGGTGAATTCCGATGAATCGGAATTCAAAACCGCTCAAGGGTAATATCCTGTCTTTAAGGATCTATTACGCTTACTTATAAATTTGGAGGAATAAATGGACATTATTGTTTTAAGACCAAATGCAACTGAAGAAGACCTGAAACGTCTTGTAAAGAAAATTGAAGGCCATGGTCTGACGGTAAATATCTCAAAAGGTACTGAAAGAACGATCATCGGGGTCATTGGTGACACCTCAAAGATATCAGAGGAAGAAGAAGATGCAATAAGAGTAATGCGAGGGATTGAGGATGTAATGAGGATACTCAAACCCTACAAGCTCGCAAGCAGGGAGTTCAAGGCAGCGGATACGATTATCAAAGTGAGGGGGAAAGCGATCGGCGGTAAAAAGATTCAGGTGATCGCAGGGCCATGTGCTGTAGAGAATAAGGCAATGATCATAAATATCGCGGAGAAGATTAAAGATGCAGGTGCCTCGTTTCTCAGGGGAGGTGCGTTCAAACCGCGTACTTCACCCTATTCATTCCAGGGACTTGGCGAAGAAGGACTCAAATACCTCTCAGAGGCAAGAGAAAAGACAGGGCTTCCGGTTGTTTCAGAGTTGATGGACCCGAGAGAGATAGAAATTGTTTTGAAATATTCGGATATAGTCCAGATTGGCGCAAGGAATATGCAGAACTTCAAACTCCTTCTCGAGGTCGGTACATGCAACAAACCGGTCTTGCTGAAAAGAGGGTTATCAGCAACCATAAAAGAATGGCTTATGGCTGCTGAGTATATAATGTCAAAAGGTAATCAACGTGTAATCCTCTGCGAGAGGGGTATACGAACCTTCGAGACTGCAACAAGGAACACTCTTGACCTCAGTGCAGTACCGATACTCAAGCAACTTACCCATCTCCCTGTAATTGTGGATCCAAGCCATGGAGTAGGCAAATGGGACATTGTTGCACCTATGTCAAAGGCTGCTATCGCAGCAGGTGCAGATGGACTCATGATTGAGGTGCACACAAATCCGGAAGAAGCAATGTCTGATGGAGAGCAGTCTTTAAAACCATCTGCTTTTAAAAAATTAATGGAAGAATTAAAACCAATAGCTGCTGCTGTTGGAAGGGAAATCTAAACTCAAAATTCAAAATGAAAAATTTAAAATCAAAAATTGTGGAATACCCTAATTTTAAATTTCTCATTTTTAGGGTTTTTAACTATGCATTTTAATAGGGTCACCATACTCGGTGTTGGTCTGATCGGCGCATCTTTTGCCCTCGCAATGAAGAAACACGGATTGTGTCATGAGGTGGTGGGCTACGGAAGGAGAAAGGAAAACCTACAAAAGGCAAAAGATAAGGCGATAATTGACTCATTTGAGCTTGACCCTGCGAAAGCATGTGATGGTTCTGACCTTATCTTATTTTCAACTCCCGTTGGAAGCTTTATTGATATCGGGAAAAGAATACGTAGTTCTTTAAAAAGAGGTGCCATAGTCACTGATGTAGGAAGTGTGAAAGGCAGGCTTGTATTTGATATGGAGGCATTAATGCCTGAAGGCGTTTATTTTATTGGTGGACACCCTATAGCCGGGAGTGACCGTTCAGGTATTGATACTGCAACTGCAGATATTTTCAATGGTGCAAAGTATATTGTGACCCCTACTGAGAAGACAGACAGGAATGCCCTCGAAAAAATTATCCAGATCTGGAAAACCTTCGGCTCTATTGTAGAGTTGATCAATCCTTATGAGCATGACAGGATATTTGCAACTGTAAGCCACCTGCCTCATTTACTCGCTTATGCAATAATGAATACTGTAGCAGATATAGATAGTTCATATCTGAGACTCTGCGGACAGGGTTTTATAGATACCACTCGTATCGCATCAAGTTCTCCTGAACTATGGCGGGATATATGTATTCTCAATAGGGAGAATCTTCTCTATTATATTCACATTTTTCAAAAAAACCTTGACAGGTTGAGCCAGTATCTCAGGGCTTCTGATTTCGAATCTCTTGAAAAAGAATTCAAAAAAGCCCGGACACTGAGGGAAGGTATTGGACAGCATTGAACTCAACAAGGCAAAGAGGTTTAAAGGCGAATTCTCCCCTCCCCCTGACAAATCCATCTCACACAGGGCAGTAATCTTCTCGTCCCTCTCAAAAGGGAAAAGCGTTATAAAAAACTTTCTCAGATCAGAAGATACAATAAGTACCGTAAATGCATTCAGAAAACTTGGGGTAGAAATAACAGAATTCAGCCCCCCCTCCCACCCCTCCCCCTCGAGGGGGGAGGGCAAGGGAGGGGGTGAAGCCTCCGAACTCCGAACTCCGAACTCCGAACTAATTATTAATGGCAATGGTTTATACGGACTTAAAGAGCCATTTGATGTCATAAACTGCGGAAACTCAGGGACGACTATAAGACTTCTTTCCGGGGTGCTTTCCGGGAATCCATTCTTTTCCGTTCTCACAGGAGATGAATCCTTAAGGAAAAGGCCGATGGCAAGAGTCATAAATCCACTCACACAGATGGGTGCAGAAATAATTGCAAGGGATGAAAACAGATACCCGCCTATCGCGATTAAGGGGAAAAGACTCAATGCGATCAAATATACCATGCCCGTAGCGAGTGCACAGGTGAAGTCCGCTCTCCTTCTCGCAGCCCTTTATTCAGATGGAGAAACAGAGATCACAGAACCGGTGAAGTCGCGGGATCACACTGAAAGGATGTTGCCTGCCTTTGGTGCTGAGATCACGGTAGATGGACTTCGGATTACAATAAAAGGTGGGTCAGAACTCGAGGCCGTAGATATTCATGTGCCAGGAGACTTTTCATCTGCTGCATTCTTCTTAGCAGCTGCGCTCTTGATTAACAATTCTGACATAACAATAAAGGGTGTGGGAATGAATCCTACACGGACAGGTCTTATCAGTGCGCTTAAAGAGATGGGGGCTGATATCGAAATCACAAATAGAAGAAGTGTATACGTTGAACCTGTTGCAGACATTCACTGCAGAGGCAGTGCGGAACTGAAGGCTATCACAATAGGAAAAGAACAAATCCCTGCTCTGATTGATGAGTTCCCGATCCTGTGTGTTGCAGCAACTCAGGCTGCAGGCATCACAACTATTCGGGGAGCTGAGGAATTACGAGTAAAGGAGTCTGACAGGATTAAAACCATGGTGATTGAGCTCAGAAAAATGGGAGCAGAAATCGAAGAATTCGAGGATGGTCTGAGTATCAGTGGTAAGGCAGCATTAAAAGGCGCACCTGTTGAAAGTTATGGAGACCACAGGATTGCGATGGCAATGGCAATCGCAGCCCTTATTGCTGATGGGACAACGACGATAAATGGCATTTCATCAGTGAATATCTCGTTTCCTGGATTTTTTGAAATACTCAAAAAGCTGTCAACATGAAAGGGAATATGAAGAAGGTGATTGCCATCGATGGTACTTCAGGTGCAGGAAAGAGTACCATAGCAAAGCTTATTGCCAAAGAGCTTGGCTTCGATTATCTCGACACCGGTGCATTATATAGAGCTGTTGCCCTTGCATTGAGAAACAGCGGGATAAAGCCAGAGGATGGTGATGATCAACTGAGAGAAGTTCTCAATAATGCTGCTATCATTTTCAAAAACGCAAGAATCTTTCTTAACAACAGTGATGTTTCAGAAGATATAAGGTCAAAAGAGATTGACCATTTATCCTCTGTCTTTTCCACAAAAAAGATTGTCAGAGATTTCCTTCTCGATGCCCAGAGGAATACTGCAGTTACTACCAATATTGTCGTGGAAGGGAGGGATACCACAACAGTAGTATTTCCAGATGCATGGAAAAAGATTTATCTGGATGCTTCTATGGAGGAAAGGGCCAAAAGGCGCTCTCTCCAGTTCAGGGAAAGAGGTATTGAGATGAGTATAGAAGAATCCATAAAAAATATTACGGAAAGAGATATGAGGGACTCCAGAAGAGATATTGCACCTCTTAAAAAGCCAGAGGATGCGTTGTTAATAGATTCATCAAACCTGTCCATAGGATTGGTAAAAGAAAAAATACTTGAGTTTATAAGAGCCGATCCTTGAGTTATCTCTATTGGGCATTCTGGACAACTTTTTCTGTTTTTTTTAGGGTCTTTAACAGACTTGAGGTCATTAATTCTGAGAATGTTCCCGGGAGATGAAACAAGGGAAACTCATTGTTATGTTTCCAGAAGGAGGCCGAAGTGTCGATGGAAACCTGCTTGATGCCAGAGGTAATATTTGGTAACCCAATAGAGATCGAGCATGCGGAAACAGATAAACATTTTCAGGAAAGAATAAGCAGAGATATAATGGAAAGAATTAAAAGCCTAAGAAGCGAAGAGCTAAGAGCAAAGGGCAAAGGGTTAAAAACTTTTTACTCCATGCTCTTCGCTCTATGCTCTATGCTTATTCAATGAAAATAATTGTCGCAAAAAAGGCAGGGTTCTGCTTTGGTGTAAAGAGAGCTATAGACATTGCCTTTAAGATAGCAAAGGAAAAACGTAAGGGGGTATATACCCTCGGTCCCATAATTCATAATCCACAAGTTGTAGAAAAGCTCAAGGAAAAGGGCATAATCCCCATAGAAGACATTAAATCAAAAAAAGATATAAAGGCACTGATAATCAGAACCCACGGCATACCACTTCATCTCTCAAAAAAGATAGCATCCTTAGGCTGCGATATAATAGATACCACCTGTCCATTTGTAAAAAAAGCCCAGCATTATGCTAAACTCCTTAGGGAAGAAGGTTACCAGGTAGTGATCCTGGGGGAGAAAGACCATCCAGAGGTAAAAGGGCTCATGAGTTTTGCGAGTGGTGATGTCATTGTTGTTGATGGGAAAAGCCCTCTTCCAAAACTCAAAACTAAAGTGGGCATTGTTGTCCAGACTACACAACCTCTGGAGGCATTGAAAAAGGTTCTCTGTGATGCTATAGAATATTCAAAGGAGATAAAAGTATATAATACAATATGCAATTCCACAGCCCTCAGATTAAACGAAACAGAAGAGATGGCCCATACGGTTAACGTAATGATAGTAGTTGGTGGCAAAAACAGCGCAAACACAACACAACTTGCAAGGCTGTGCTGGTCTCTTTCAGTACCAACATATCATATAGAGACCTCCTCCGAGATTAATGAGGAGTGGTTCAGGGGAGCAAAAAAAGTGGGTATTACAGCCGGGGCCTCAACACCCAAGTGGATTATAAAAGAAGTCGAAGAAAAAATTAGAGATATAGGAGGATAACATTTTAGTGGAACTTAAAGGGAATGAGATGGAAAAGCTTTATGCTGAGACCTTTCACAAGATTGAGGAGGGAGCGATATTGAGGGGAAAGGTAGTAGCATTGAAGCAAGATGGCGTCATTGTTGATATCGGGTATAAATCTGAGGGTTTTATCCCGATCGAGGAATTCTCAGAAGAAGAGCTCATCTCATTAGGGGTTGGCAGTACTATAGAGGTCTATGTTGAAGAGATAGAGGATTCTGAAGGTATTGTCACCCTTTCAAAAGATAAGGCAGCAAAGATAAAGTCATGGGAGCTCCTTGAAGAAGCACTTCAGAAAGGAACCTCTGTAGAAGGGAAGGTTGTTGGCAAAACAAAAGGTGGCCTTTCTGTAAATATATCTGAAGTCTATGCGTTCCTTCCAGGGTCACAGATAGATATAAAAACACCTAAGGAGATTGACAGCCTCATCGGGAAAACAATGTCATTTAAGGTGTTACAGCTCAATAACAGGCTTTCTAATGTTGTTATATCCAGGAGGGCAATCCTCGAAGAGGAAAGGCAGAAAAAGAAGGCTGAAACCCTCGTAAAACTTAAAGAGGGTACCATCATTAAAGGAATTGTGAAAAATATTACCGATTACGGTGTTTTTATTGACTTCGGTGGAATAGATGGATTATTGCATATATCGGATATCTCCTGGGGAAGAATAAGCCATCCTTCCGAGTTTTTTGCGATTGGAGACGAAGGTGAAGTTATTGTCCTGAAATATGATAAGGAGCATGAAAAGGTAACCCTCGGCTACAAACAGAAAAAGCCTGATCCATGGGTCACTGTCGATGAAAGATACCCTGTCGGGAAAAAGGTAAGAGGTAAGGTCGTGAGCATCACTGATTATGGTGCATTTATTGAACTCGAGGAGGGGCTGGAAGGACTTGTGCATATATCAGAAGTAGACTGGGTATCAAGGCCAAAACACCCGTCAAAGTACCTGTCCATTGGCGAAACCGTGGACGCAGTTGTGTTAAAAGCAGATAAAGAGGAAAGAAGGCTCTCCCTGAGCATTAAACAGCTCAAACCAAGTCCATGGGAAGTTGTCTCACTGCGTTACACAATCGGCCAGAAGATTTCCGGTAAGGTAAAAACACTTACTGACTTTGGTGTTTTTGTAAATCTCCCTGAGGGAGTTGATGGTCTTATACATATCTCAGATCTCTCATGGACAAAACATATAAAACACCCCTCGGAACTCTTAAGAAAAGGGCAGAAGATAGAAGCTGTTATCCTGAGCATTGAACCAGATAAGGAGAGGATAGCACTCGGCCTGAAACAGCTTGAACCTGATCCCTGGGTTCTTGAAATTCCAGAAAAGTTTAAACTCGGTTCCGAGGTAAAAGGGAAAGTATTACGTATTACAGATTTTGGTATATTTGTTGAACTTGAAGGTGGCGTTGAAGGTCTTATTTACTCTTCTGAGATTATCAAACCCGCATCAGGAAAGATCGAGGATGTGATAAAAGAGGGTGATGATATATGGGTACGAATAATAAAGATTGACACCGAGAAAAGGAAAATAGGACTGAGTATGAAAAACCTGAAGAGGACAGAAGAATGAAAAAATTCTTCATGATTCTTCTCGGCCTCCTCATACTTCTCGTTATTGTGAGTATTCTCCTCATAGTGATGCAAAAGAGTATTTCTTTAGGTGATCGGATTGCGCTTGTCCGGATAGAAGGTATGATTGCAGATTCAAAAGACAGTATCGAGGAAATCAAGGAATATGTGAAGGACCCATCGGT
>JAGVMY010000153.1 GCA_020053565.1 Thermodesulfovibrionales bacterium | reverse complement strand
CCACAAAATTCATCGTGATAAAGGTCTCGCTTATTAGTTTTATCTAACCAGTGGTACCGGCCTACCACCTTAGGCGGATAGACGTGTTGACGATAGCCACTGATACAGCTACTCCCCTTTATGTAGTAATAAATTACTACTATAGGAAATTTATGTCAAGATCTATCTTAACAATAGGAATTTTTCGATAATTAGGGTACGTTAAATAGCTTATATCTTTATATTTCTTCGAGAATAAAGAGAAGCTGTCCTTCGATGACAGAGTCATTAAGTTTGACGCAGATCTCTGTTACATGACCATCAAAGGGAGCTACAATCGCATTCTCCATTTTCATTGCTTCAAGATTTGCAATCTCTTCCCTTTTATGAACAATATCACCTGCTCTGAGTGTACCTCTTTCAGGATTCCCGATTCTCCATACGTTTCCGGTAATAGGAGCTGCTATATCATGGGGAGCCTTCGCCATCCTTATCTCTACCTTTTTAGCCCTTGGGGTTTCTACAGTATAAACCCTTGTCTTATTGTTAACCCGCATCACTACATGTATTAATCCTTCATGTTCAGCTCCGACTGACACAAGCTCTACACAATAAGGTTTTCCCCATAGTTCAAACTCAACCCTATCACCGTGATTCTTCAGACCCTCTCTCCATACATTTGTCGGTAGAACCAATGGTGCCTCTCCATATTTTTCTCGAAATTCAATCATCCCAAATGCATCTTTGGGGTGCATGAGATAAAGAATAAATTCCTCTTCTGTTGGTATCCTGCCAAGAGTATCGGATAATTCTTTTCTAAATTTTTCGATGTCATCATCATCTAATGAATCGAGGGGAGAAAGCTCTATGCGTTCTTTTATTTTATTTTCCCACTCATCTCTAAATGTACTCCTGTATACCCAATCTGGCGGCCAACCCCTGGGTAGCTTTCCATAATGGCCGAGGAGAAGATTCTTGAAATCACCAGGTGCATTATTAAAAAGCCTGAGCAACTCTTCCTGTTCATGTTTATCCATGAATGCTATATCTAATGATTTTTCTTCAATAAACTTCGAAAGAAGTTTGATCAGGTGTCTCACACCTGCCTCACCTTTTTCCTTTGCATATCTGTTTACAATACCACTACAGGTAACCCATGTGATCTGTGATCCCGGGGTGACATCAAAGTAATGGACAATTTTGTTATAGAGAGACATTACCTTTAAGATGGCTGGCATGAAATGGAGGAATCCTCCTTTATCTGCCTGTTCAAACGAACTCGGAAAAGCTCCACCAGGCATTTTATGAAGGATTACCGTATGGTCGTATCCTTTAAAAGGTGATTCTGCCCATTCATAGTGACCTATCCAATCACGTACTTTCTGTACCGCAGCTTCTGCCTCTTTTCTGTTGAGATTGACAGGAATTCCTGATTCCTCAAAATAGGCTTGAACACCTAATATTGGAGGCTGTCCATAAAACCGCACTAAAGAATCTTCCTCTACATCAAAAATCTTTGCACCTGCAAGAACAGCTGAGAGATATGCAGGCAGAGCAAGTCCATCAGTAATGTGTCTGTGATACTGGATAACCAGTTCAGGAAACTTTTGTTTAATGGCATCAATAAGTTCACCAATTCGTTTAATGCTTCCGACACCTGCCATGTCTTTAATGCATAGTATTATTTCTTCTATGCCTCCACAAAGATCAACAATCTCTTGTACAACTCCTAAGTAATAGTCATTTGTTGTCCACTCGGCTACCGTAAATGAGATAGTTGGTTCAAAGAGCTTTCCCCTCTTCATCACCACTTCTGCTACTGCACGCATGTTTCTTACATCATTTAAAAAGGAAAAACATCTCCATACATCTACATCTACTCTCGCAACAACATACTCAATCACATTTTTAGGATAAGGTCTGTATCCCCAAAGATTAGTCTCTCGTATAAGCGTCTGCAAGAGGACATCCGGCATAAGTTCTCTCAGGAGATCAATTTCATCAAAAGGACTCTCTCTCCTGTTCATTATGCCCACATGCCATCGGGCACCGCCATGGCATTCAGCACTGAACAGCCCCATTTTGTTGTAATGAGGTGCGAGCGTTAAAAGGTCATATATTCGATGACGATTTTTATAATCAGATTGGCCTGCATCACGCATTCCTGTCGATGTTAAACAAACACCCTCAAGTGAGCGAACAGTCTTAACTATATCTTTTGGTGACATTCCAGGTTTTACAAAAACGTAATCTTTCATCCTACATCCACTTCTGAGGCCCAAGAGCAGATATTTCTGCAATATACTTTGCAATCTTGAGCACCTCATCTTCACTGTTCTTGTCTTTAAACATCGATATAAGCTCATCCATGTGTTCTTCAATAAACCTTGTTGAGAACTCCCCTGCAATAAACGCAGGATGTCTGATTATACTTAAGAGTAACGGCTGCAGAGTTTTTATGCCTTCAACCCTTAGGTTCCTGCCCAAAGCACGATCCATTACCCTTATTGCATCGGCCCTGTCTGCACCTGCTGACATTAACAGCATAAAAAGAGAATCATAATATGGCGGGATGTCCGCGCCTTCATAGACACCAGACGCTACTCTGACGTTTGGACCCATTGGTACCTGAAGTCTTGTGATAGTGCCAAAAGAAGGGCTGAAATTCTTTGGGTCTTCTGCATTCAGCCGTACTTCGAGTGCCCATCTGTTGGGATGTATATCATGCTGTGAGAAGGGCAATTTATCCCCCATCGCAATATCAAGCATAATCCCAACAATATCTAAACCAGTTATAAGCTCGGTAATGCCATGTTCAACCTGCAGTCGTGTATTAATCTCAAGAAAATAAAATTTATTTGTGGAGGAATCAAAGAGAAACTCTACAGTACCAACCGAGGTATATTGCATCTCACGCATAAGACGGGTCGCGGTAAAGCATATCTCCTGACGGAGACCCTCACTGATGCTGGGCGAAGGGGCTTCCTCAATGATTTTCTGATTACGCCTCTGAATGGTACACTCCCTTTCAAAAAGATGGACTACATTCCCATATTCATCTGCAACGACCTGTACCTCAATATGCCTTCCACGCTCTATGTATTTTTCTACTAAAAGCCGTTCATCGCCAAATGCCTTCTTTGCTTCTGATCGTGCTTGAGAAAAAGCCACTGGCAGCTCCTCTTCACGCTCAACTTTTACCATTCCTTTTCCACCACCACCAACAACTGCTTTTATCATAACCGGAAACTTTATCTTTTCGTCATTTATCCACTTTTTAATCTGTGCAATATCAGTAACATCAATAATTCCAGGTACTGTGGGAACATTGGCTTTCTGTGCAAGTCTCTTTGCCTGAATTTTATCTCCAGCAACTCTAATGAGTTCTGCCGAGGGACCTACCCATACCAATCCTGCATCTATAACCTTTCTCGCAAACTCTGCATTTTCTGCAAGGAAGCCCCATCCTGGATGTATTGCGTTTGACTTAGTTTGGATGGCAGCATTGATCATTTTATCCATATTGAGATAAGACTCACTCGGAGGGGCTTCACCAATATGCACTGCTGAATCTGCCATAAATACATGATGTGCAAGACGGTCAGGGGTGCTATACACTGCAGTGGTAGGGATTTTTCTATCCCTGCAGGTATGCATAACTCTGACAGCAGTTACTCCTCGATTTGCAATTAACACTTTTTGAATTTTCCTGCTCAAGAGATATCCTTTCTTTACTACACCGTCAGAAATTCTGGTGATAAAAAAACCTTTACCACAATACAAACCATCCATGGTAAAGGTTTCGCTTGTCAGCT